>JAGAOC010000040.1 GCA_017623935.1 Agathobacter sp.
GAGCAGAAGATCATGGTATATGACCTTGGCGGCGGTACCTTCGACGTTTCCATTATTGAAATCGGTGACGGCGTTATCGAAGTACTGGCAACCAACGGTGATACCCGTCTCGGTGGTGATGATTTCGACAACAAGATCACACAGTGGATGATCGATGAATTCAAGAAACAGGAAGGCGTTGACTTATCTAACGATAAGATGGCTCTTCAGAGATTAAAAGAAGCAGCAGAGAAAGCTAAGAAAGAATTATCTTCTGCAACAACAACAAACATTAACTTACCATTCATCACTGCTACAGCAGAAGGTCCAAAACATTTTGATGTGAACCTTACAAGAGCAAAATTTGATGAATTAACTCATGACTTAGTAGAAAGAACTGCAATCCCAGTTCAGAACGCTATGAAAGACGCTGGTCTTACTAATGCAGATTTAGGTCAGGTATTATTAGTTGGTGGTTCTACTCGTATCCCAGCAGTACAGGATAAAGTAAGACAGTTAACAGGAAAAGAGCCAAGCAAATCCTTAAACCCAGACGAATGTGTAGCAATCGGTACTTCTATCCAGGGTGGTAAACTTGCTGGAGATGCTGGTGCAGGCGAAATCCTTCTGTTAGACGTAACTCCACTTTCTCTGTCTATCGAGACCATGGGTGGCGTAGCTACAAGACTGATCGAGAGAAATACAACAATTCCTACTAAGAAGAGCCAGATCTTCTCTACAGCAGCTGATAACCAGACAGCAGTAGATATTAACGTAGTACAGGGTGAAAGACAGTTCGCAAGAGATAACAAATCTCTCGGACAGTTCCGTCTGGATGGAATCCCACCAGCACGTCGTGGTGTTCCACAGATCGAAGTTACTTTCGATATTGATGCAAACGGTATCGTAAACGTATCTGCAAAAGATTTAGGAACAGGAAAAGAACAGCACATCACAATCACTGCTGGTTCTAACATGTCTGATGATGAGATCGAAAAGGCAGTAAAAGAAGCTGCTGAATTTGAAGCTCAGGATAAGAAGAGAAAAGAAGCAATCGATACAAGAAACGATGCAGACGCTTTCGTATTCCAGACACAGCAGGCATTAGATCAGGTTGGAGAGCAGATCGATGCAGCAGACAAAGCTGCTGTAGAAGCTGATATCGCTTCTGTAAAAGCGATCTTAGATGCACATCCACAGGCAGAAGAAATGAGCGAAGCTGATGTAGCTGAATTAAAAGCAGCTCAGGAAAAACTTACTGAGAGTGCACAGAAAGTATTTGCTAAGATGTATGAGCAGGCACAGGCAGCTCAGGGAGCTGGTGCAGGCCCAGACATGAGCAACATGGGTGGAGCAGCTGACGCAGGAAGTGCTTCTGCAGATGATGATGTAATCGACGCAGATTTCAAAGAAGTCTAAAAAAATTTAGTCTGATTATTAAACAGGCTGAATAGATACACATGAAAAATACGGATGGGGCTGGTACAAAATTGTGTCAGTCCCCTTCCCTGTAGTTATGCAAACATCAGGCAGACTGCAGTAACCACAAGAAAACCATAATAAAAGGGATGGAATCAATGGCAGATAAGAGAGATTATTATGAAGTCTTAGGGGTACCTAAGAACGCAAGTGAAGCAGATATTAAAAAAGCCTTCCGTACCGTAGCAAAAAAATATCATCCAGACGCTCATCCGGGGGATAAGGAATGTGAAGAAAAATTCAAAGAAGCCCAGGAAGCTTATGCTGTCTTAAGTGATGCAGATAAGAGAAGACAGTATGATCAGTTTGGTCATGCCGCCTTTGATGGTAGCGCAGGTGGAGCAGGCGGATTCGATTTCTCAGGTATGGATATGGGAGATATTTTCGGGGATATCTTCGGAGATTTTTTTGGAGGCGGTTCTAGACGTTCTTCTGCGAATAATGGCCCTATGAAAGGAGCCAATATCCGTATGAGTGTACGGATCACCTTTGAAGAGGCTGTATTCGGCTGTGAAAAAGAGATCGAGTTTACTTATAAAGAAGTATGTGGCACCTGTCACAGCACAGGTGCAAAACCAGGAACAAGCCCAGAAACCTGTACGAAGTGTGGCGGAAAAGGAAAAGTGGTATATTCCCAGCAGTCCTTATTTGGAATGGTACAGAATGTCCAGACCTGTCCAGATTGTCGCGGTACTGGTAAGGTAATCAAAGAGAAATGTCCAGCCTGCAACGGAAGCGGATATGTTCCTAAGAAAATGAAAAAGAAGATTGAAATTCCAGCAGGTATTGATAATGGTCAGTGCGTAAGAGTTCGAGATTTTGGTGAACCAGGAACCAATGGAGGACCAAGAGGAGATCTGTTAGTAGAAGTGATCGTTAGCAGGAATCCGGCCTTTGAGAGACAGGATATGAATATCCATTCTCAGACCTCTATTTCTTTTGCAATCGCAGCGTTAGGTGGCGATATCCGGATCAAGACTGTAGATGGAGATATTATCTATACAGTAGCACCGGGAACTCAGACAGGAACCAGGATCCGTCTGAAAGGAAAAGGTGTTCCATCCTTACGAAATAAAGATATTCGTGGAGATCATTATGTAACATTGATCGTGGCAACTCCAACAGGACTGAGCAAAGATGCAAAAGAAGCACTTCGCCAGTTTGATGCTCTGTCAGGAAATTCACTGACTCAGGCAAGTGGACCACAATCAGCAAAATTTGACAAAAAATCCGAGAAAAAGAAAGGATTTATGGACAAAATTAAAGAATCGTTAGATGATTTATCAGAAAATCTTTAAAACTTAGTGTAATTTGCCTATAGACTATACCTATGAAATAAGGTATTATGTGCCTGTTATGGTAAAAAACAACAATATCTAGTAGGTTCAGGATTCATAAAGGGGTTTGTAGGATGACACTGGAAGAAGAACGTTACAACATTGAGGAACAGCGTTTTCTGATAGAAGAACAGAGAAGAAAACTGGAACGTGAAAAAAGAGAATTTACCAGAAGAAAAGAAATGGAGAACCGCCGTTTAGAGCAGCAGCAGAAACTTTTTGATATGAAGTTAAAGCTCTTAGAAGAGGAACTGATCAAACTGGCAGGTGAGAAAGAACGGGTAGAGAGACAGAAAGCTTTCTATAGCCGTGTTCAGGATTTCGAGTCTAACCAGCAGGTCGGAACATCCAAGGTGGTAAAAGGAGAATTATTTTTCTCTGGAGTTGGTAATAAACAGTCTCTTAAGAAGCGTTATAAAGATCTGATCAAGATCTATCATCCGGATAATGTGGATGGAGATAAGAATACCATTCAGGAGATTAACCGGGAGTACGATCATTTAAGCAAAGTATTAATTTGATTTTTCAGGGCTGCTGCACGAAGATTTTTGAATCTTTCGTGTGGCAGCCCTTGTATTTTAAGCAAAAAAATTATACAATAACTACATTATTTTTGGAGGAAATTGCTTATGAAAACGAAAATTTACATTGACGGCAGTGAAGGAACCACAGGTTTAAGAATAAATGAACGCTTTAAGGGACGTGACGATATCGAGATCCTCACTATCCCAAGTGAATTAAGAAAAGACTTAGAAGAAAGAAAAAAATACATAAATGCATCTGACATCACTTTCTTATGCTTACCAGACGCTGCTGCTATTGAAGCAGTTTCTTTAGTAGAAAATGAAAACGTAAGGATCATTGACGCTTCCACAGCCCATAGAACAGAGCCAGGCTGGGCATATGGTTTCCCAGAGTTATCAAAGGATATGCGTAAAGCCATCGAGACGGGAAAGAGAGTAGCAGTACCAGGATGTCATGCTTCCGGATTTAACTCTCTTGTATATCCACTGGTGAAAGAAGGCATTATGTCTGAGGATTATCCGGTAGTCAGCTTTTCTCTGACAGGATACAGTGGCGGCGGAAAGAAAATGATCGCTGATTATGAGAATCCGGAACGTGAGGTTAAGTTTGATGCACCTCGCGAGTATGCTCTGACTCAGAAGCACAAACACTTAAAAGAAATGAAGAAGATCCCGGGACTTTCAAAAGAGCCACTGTTTACCCCGATCGTATCTGATTATTACAGCGGAATGATCGTTTCTCTGCCATTATACACATCCATGTTAAATGGAGAGATGACTCTGGAAAAAGTCTGGGCATTTTATGATAATTATTACAAAGATTCCAAATTTGTAAAAGTAATGCCATTTGGAGTAGAAGCGGCAGAAAATGTAAACGGTTTCTTAGATTCTAACGGATGTTCCGGCTGGGATGGCATGGAGATCTATGTAACAGGAAATGATGAGCGTGTGCTGGTATCTTCCAGATTTGATAACCTTGGAAAAGGCGCTTCTGGTGCAGCAATTCAGTGCATGAACATTATGCTAGGTTGTGACGAAGCAAAAGGATTAAATTTATAATTTCTAAAACAGGAGAAGAACATACATGAAGTGGAAAAAATATACCATTGAAACAACAACTGCTGCAGAAGATTATATGAGTTCTATGTTAATGGAACTGGGCATCGAAGGGATCGAGATTGAAGATAATATTCCTCTGACCAAAGAAGATCAGGCAGAGATGTTTATTGACTTTTTACCAGAGCTCCCACCAGACGAAGGGATCAGCCATGTGAGCTTTTATATCGAGGATGATGGAAGTGACCAGACCGAACTCTTGGTTCAGGTGAAAAAGGGCTTAGAAGAGCTGCGCAGTATGGTAGAAGTAGGAAGCGGCATGATCTCTTCTTCTGAGACAGAAGACTTAGACTGGATCAACAACTGGAAGAAATATTTTTCTTCTTTTACCATTGATGATATCTTGATCAAACCTACCTGGGAAGAATTAAAGGAAGAAGACAAGGACAAGTTCTTGATTGAGATCGATCCTGGCATTTCCTTTGGAACAGGAAAACATGAGACCACACAGTTATGTATCCGTCAGCTCTTAAAATATATCCGGGGTAACGCTGAATATACACCGGAATGGAAAGAACCTAAAGTATTAGATGTAGGATGCGGTAGCGGAATCTTATCCATCGTAGCGTTGAAATTAGGGGCAAGAGAAGTGGTTGGTACAGACTTAGATCCAGATTGTATGATCTCCACCAAAGAGAATATGGAAGTGAATCATCTGAACGCAGATCTGGGGACTTTCTATGTGGGAAATCTCATTGATGATGAAGAACTGCAGAATACAGTAGGTACAGAAGAATATGAGATCGTAGTAGCTAATATTTTAGCAGACGTTATTATCCCAATGGCACCAGTGATCCCGGCAAGACTGAAAAAAGGCGGTTATTTTATTACTTCCGGAATCATTGATTTCAAGGAAAACGAAGTAAAAGAAGCCATTGAAAAAGCTGGATTGGAAGTAGTAGAGATCAATCATCAGGGCGAGTGGGTGAATATCACAGCCCACAAGAACTAATCCGGGAGAACAGAAATGTATCAGTTTTTTGTAGAACCAGACCAGGTGGCAGAAGCTTTCATTCAGATCATAGGTTCCGATGTGAATCATATCCGCAATGTGCTTCGCATGAAGCCAGGCGAGAAAGTAAGGATCAGTGATAAGGATGGCAATTCTTTTTTCTGCCATATTGAGAAGATCGAAGAGAGTGAAGTGATCGCTGCGATTGATGAGAGAGACGAACAGGGAACAGAACTGTCCAATCAGATCACTCTGTTTCAGGGCTTGCCGAAGAGCGATAAAATGGAACTTATCATTCAAAAAGCCGTAGAACTTGGGGCATTTAAAATTGTGCCGGTAGAGATGAAAAACTGCGTGGTGAAACTGGATGCTAAAAAAGCCCAGAGCAAATGCAGCCGTTGGCAGGCAATTGCAGAAAGTGCCGCAAAGCAGTCCAAGCGTACCGTCATTCCTGATATCAGCCTTCCTGTGGCCTGGAAAGAGGCCATAAAGCAGGCAGAAGAGTTAGACGTAGTCTTAGTGCCTTATGAGAACGAAAGGGGCATGGAGGCCACCAGAGAGGCTATAAAGGCTATTAAACCAGGTCAGTCCGTAGGAATCATGATAGGACCGGAAGGCGGATTCGCAGATTCGGAGATTGAGAACCTTCCAGAGAAAATGCAGCGCATTTCTTTAGGAAGAAGGATCCTTCGCACAGAGACTGCAGGACTGGCAGCCTTATCTATGTTGATTTATGAATTAGATGTATAAGCTTTGGCTGAAAATACCTTTATAGAGGTTTATGCCGAAGTGATTTAAATAGAATGGAGCACATATGGAAGCATATCTGGATAATTCCGCAACTACCAGATGTTCCGAGAAAGCCACAGCGCTTATGATAGAACTTCTGACACAGGATTATGGAAATCCTTCCTCTTTGCATATGAAAGGGGTAGTTGCTGAAAAATATATAACAGAAGCAAAAAAGAAGATTGCCAAGACCTTGAAGGTTCAGGAGAAAGAGATCCTGTTTACCTCAGGGGGAACAGAATCTAATAATCTGGCGATCTTAGGAAGTGCTTTTGCCAACCAAAGGGCAGGAAAGCACATTATCACCACAGCCATCGAGCATGCCTCTGTAGGAAGCCCTGTGGCATTTTTAGAGGAGAACGGATTTGAGGTTACAAGACTTTCCGTGGATAAAGATGGGGTGATCTCCTTAGAAGAATTGAAAAATGCCCTGCGTCCTGACACTATTTTAGTGACCATTATGCAGGTAAACAATGAGATTGGAGCAGTGGAGCCGATTGAAGAGGCAGGCGCCATCATTAAGTCTGCCAATCCTAACACCCTTTTCCATGTGGATGCCATTCAGTCTTATGGAAAAATGCGTATCAATCCGAAAAAAGCCAATATTGATCTGCTTTCTGTCAGTGGTCATAAGATTCACGGACCAAAGGGCAGCGGATTTTTATATATCAAAGAAAAGACCAAGATCAAACCGATCATTTTCGGGGGCGGTCAGCAGAAAGGGATGCGTTCCGGAACAGAAAATGTGCCAGCCATCGCAGGATTAGGAGCTGCCGCAGAAGAGATCTATGCCAATCTGGAAGAGAATGTGTCCCGGATGCATGAACTTCGGAATTATTTTATTCAGGAAGTGGAGCAGATTTCCGGAGTTTCCGTCAATGGCAAGAAGACCGACGAAAATGCCCCTCATGTGGTAAGTGTCAGCATAAAGGGAGTACGGGCAGAGGTCATCCTTCATACTTTAGAGGACAGAAATATCTATGTGTCTGCAGGAAGTGCCTGTTCCTCTAATAAGCCAGCTATCAGCAGTACCTTAAAGAGTATTGGACTGCCGGCAGAATTGTTGGATTCTACGGTGCGTTTTAGTTTTTCAATCCATACCACCAAGGAAGAGCTTGACTATGCGCTTTCCGTTATGAGAGAAGTCATTCCAATGTTACAGAAATATACAAGGCATTAAAGAAAAGGAGTCATTATGTATAGTGCTTTTTTAATAAAATATGCAGAGATCGCAATTAAGGGAAAGAACCGCTATCTGTTTGAAGATGCGCTGGTTTCTAATATCAATTATCAGTTAAAGACCGTAGACGGAGATTTCCATGTTCGTAAGGAAAATGGCCGTATTTACGTGGAAATGCAGGGAGATTATGACTATGACGAGACCGTTACTGCTTTAAAGAGAGTATTCGGTATCGTAGGGATCTGCCCGGTTGTCTTAACAGAAGACGAAGGCTTTGACAAGCTGGTAGAAGACGTCATTGCTCATATCGAAGAGACTTATGAGAACAAGAATTTTACCTTCAAGGTAAATTCCCGTCGTGCCAGAAAAAATTATCCAATGACTTCTATGGAGTTGAATGCAGCTTTAGGAGAGAAGATCTTAGATCGTTACCCGGAGACCAAAGTAGATGTGCATAATCCTCAGGTTATGATCAATGTGGAGATCCGTCCAAAGATCAACATTTATTCCGTAGAGATCCCAGGACCAGGAGGAATGCCTCTGGGAACCGCTGGAAAAGCTATGTTACTGTTATCCGGTGGAATTGACAGCCCGGTAGCTGGATACATGATCTCTAAGCGTGGAGTAACCTTAGAAGCAACTTATTTCCATGCGCCACCATATACCAGCGAACGTGCAAAACAAAAAGTCGTAGATCTGGCAAAGAAAGTAGCCTGCTACAGTGGCCCGATCCGTTTGAATATCGTTAATTTTACGGATATCCAGCTTTATATCTATGAGAAATGTCCACATGATCAGCTTACTATCATTATGCGTCGTTATATGATGAAGATCGCTGAGCATTTTGCAAAAGAGACCAAGTGTCTGGGACTTATCACAGGAGAGAGTATTGGTCAGGTAGCCAGCCAGACTATGCAGTCCTTAGCTGCAACTAATGAAGTCTGCACCATGCCGGTATACCGTCCACTTATCGCATTGGACAAACAGGATATCGTAGAGATCTCAGAGAAGATCGATACTTACGAGACATCTATCTTACCGTTTGAAGATTGCTGCACCATTTTCGTGGCAAAACATCCGGTAACGAAGCCAAATGTGGAATATATCAAGAAATCAGAAGAAAAATTGGCAGAAAAGATTGACGAATTAATGGCAACCGCCATTGACACCGTAGAAACCATTATGGTAGAAGCGGAATAAGAGCGTGTCTTTACTTTCTAGGAAATTCCAAAGGAATTTCCTAGAAAGTAAAAAAACCCGCATATGCGGGTTCTCTCCAAAAGAAAAATTACTCAATAACGTATGGTTTTAACGCTTCCATAATCTCATCCAGATTTGTTTCTGTGTGAATTGCAAGGTCGATTGGTTTTGATAAATCTAAACTGAAAATTCCCATAATGGATTTCGCATCGATAACATATCTTCCAGAGATTAAGTCGAAATCATAATCAAATTGTGTAATTGCGTTAACGAAGGATTTAACCTTTCCAATGGAGTTTAAAGAAATCTGAACTGTTTTCATGGTGAAAACCTCCTTATCCAATTAATAGTGTTTCCATTATGATAGTAAAGGTTTTTTCTGGAAAAGTCAATCAAAAAAGGAGAAAGAATGAAAAAAGCAGCATTGCATAATTTAGGATGTAAAGTAAATGCATATGAAACAGAAGCCATGCAGCAGATGTTGGTACAGGCAGGATATGAGATAGTTCCGTTTACGGAAAAGGCAGATGTTTATGTGATCAATACCTGTTCCGTTACCAATATGGCAGATCGGAAATCCAGACAGATGCTGCATCGTGCAAAGTCCAAGAATCCGGACAGTATCGTCGTGGCAGCCGGTTGTTATGTACAGACAAAGGAGCAGGAAGCTGCCTGCGATGAATCCATTGATATTATCATTGGAAATAATATGAAACACGAGCTGGTGGAGCGGATCGCAGAATTTGAAAAAGAAAGACAGGACGTTTGCGCAGTCATTGATATTAACGATAGACAACAGGAATATGAAGAACTGTTCTTAGAGACCACAGGAGAGCACACCAGAGCCTTTATCAAGGCTCAGGACGGCTGCAATCAGTTCTGCAGCTACTGTATCATTCCTTACGCCAGAGGAAGGGTCAGAAGCCGTAAAATGGAAAATGTATTAGAAGAAGTAAAGCGTCTGGCGAAGGCTGGATATCAGGAAGTGGTACTGACGGGGATCCACTTAAGCTCCTATGGCGTAGATACAGGAGAAAGCCTTTTAGAACTGATCCAGAAGATCAACGAGATCGATACTATAAAGAGGATCCGGTTAGGTTCCTTAGAACCAAGACTCATCACCAGAGAATTTACGGAGCAGCTGGCAAAAGTGGAGAAGATCTGTCCACATTTCCATTTATCTCTCCAAAGCGGCTGTGACGAGACCTTAAAACGGATGAACCGAAAATATACCGCAGAAGAGTATGCTGCAAGTTGTGAGATCCTTCGGGAATATTTTGATCATCCAGCTATTACTACGGATGTAATTGTTGGATTCCCCGGGGAAACAGAAGAAGAATTTGCTACGACCAAGGCGTTTTTAGAGCGGATCCATTTTTATGAAATGCATATTTTTAAATATTCCAAGAGACAGGGCACTAGAGCGGCGGTAATGAAAGACCAGATCCCGGAAGAGATAAAGACTGTCCGGAGCAGTGAATTGATCGAGCTGGGAGAGAAGATGTCTCAGGAATTCAGGGAATATTATAAAAATACTACCCAGGAAGTGCTTTTTGAAGAAAAAGTCACACTGAATGGGGAGGAGGTATATGTTGGTTATACCAAAGAATATGTGAAGATTGCCAAGGCCAGTGAAGACAATCTGGAAAATGTACTGTATAGTGGAAAGATCAGCCAGGCGATCACCCCGGAAATCTACCGCATGGAGTAGAAAAAGCACCTCTTTTTGTGAGGAATAGACAATGGATTGAAACAACGGGTTGTTTTTTTGGCAAGTTTAGTTTAAAATAGAGCATATATAGCTTTGTATAAACGAAACAAGAGCAAGGGCGTGAGAAAAATGCAGAATATTAATAACACACAATTTTTTAAAGTAGAGAAAGAGCCGGAACTTCAGGTCAAAGATGTACTGGAAGTAGTATACCGTGCTTTAGGCGAGAAAGGGTATAATCCGGTCAATCAGATGGTAGGATATATTATGTCAGGAGATCCAACATATATCACCAGCCATAATAATGCAAGAAGTCTGATCATGAAAGTAGAACGTGATGAACTGGTAGAAGAAGTTCTGAAAGCATATATTCAGAATAATTGCTGGGAATAACGGATTTGGGTGAAGTATGCGTATATTAGGATTAGATTATGGAACCAAGACCGTAGGGGTAGCAGTTAGTGATGAACTGCTGATCACTGCCCAGGGCGTTGAGATCATTCGAAGAAAATCCCCATCTAAGCTGCGACAGACATTGGCGCGGATCGAAGAACTGGTGGAAGAGTATGGAGCAGACCGTATTGTACTTGGTTATCCGAAGAATATGAACAATACGGAAGGCGTGCGCTGTGAAGAGACCAAAGAGTTTCAAGAGATGTTGGAACGGCGTACCGGCAAGGAAGTCATTCTATGGGATGAACGACTTACCACTGTGGCGGCAGATAAGGCCATGATGGAGAGCGGGATCAGAAGAGAGAATCGGAAAGAATTCGTAGACGAGATCGCGGCAATCTTTATTTTACAGGGATATCTTGATTATTTGAGCAATCAGAGCAAATAATATGTATTTGCCAGGATGAGGTCTATTGATTTCTAAAGTGCGTGGATGGATTGCGGAGGAAGCAGTCTTTCGATCAAAAAGAGAGCGTAGATCAACTGCAGATGGAGCAGTTTTTAGAGTAAGAATAGGAACAGGTTGCCTGTGCAGCACAAAAGAAGGTGGGGTACAGGCGGTTTTTGTTGCCAGCCATTCTGGGAAAGATTGGTGTTTTTCTAGATGGTGTGGGAATTTTACGGAAAGCAGGAAATAATATGGAAACAGTAAAATTTATAGATCCAGAGACAAATGAGACAATAGAATTTGTCGTTGAAGAAGAAACAATGTTAAATGGTGTGAAATATCTTCTGGTATCTGAAGAAGTGGAGAACGGAGATTTTGAAGCATATATCTTAAAAGAGATCACAACCGAAGAGGAAGAAGTACTTTATGAAATGGTAGAAGATGATGTAGAATTTGCTGCCCTTGCAAAAGTCTTCTCAGAGCTTACGGATGAAGAAACAAAGCTGGAGTACTAATGGAACGCGAGAGTATGGTACGAAGGACGACTAGAATGAATCATCGGAGGTAAAATTTTGAAAAAAGAAGCACAACATAATAGTAAGCTGAAAATCATTCCTTTAGGAGGATTGGAGCAGATCGGCATGAATATTACTGCCTTTGAATATGAAGACAGTATTATTGTGGTGGACTGCGGTCTTTCTTTCCCGGAGGATGATATGCTGGGAATCGACCTGGTCATTCCGGATGTAACTTATCTGAAAGACAATATTGACCGGGTAAAAGGATTTTTTATTACTCATGGACATGAGGATCATATTGGAGCGATCCCTTATGTATTAAGAGACATCAATGTTCCAATCTATGCAACAAAGCTGACCATTGGAATCATTGAACACAAATTAGAAGAACACGATATGCTCAAAAAGACCAAGCGTAAAGTGGTAAAATACGGACAGCATATCAATCTGGGATGTTTCCGTGTGGAATTCATCCGAACCAACCACAGTATTCAGGATGCAGCGGCTCTGGCTATTTATTCACCAGCGGGAATCGTAGTGCATACAGGAGACTTTAAGATCGATTACACACCAGTATATGGAGATGCGATCGATCTGGCGAGATTTGGCGAGATCGGCAAGAAAGGGGTACTGGCATTGATGTGTGACAGTACCAATGCAGAACGTCCTGGTTTTACTATGTCAGAGAGAACAGTAGGTAAGACCTTAGATAATATCTTTGCAGATCACAAGAATCGCAGGATCATCATTGCAACCTTTGCATCTAATGTAGACCGTGTACAGCAGATCATCAACTCTGCAGACAAGTTTGGAAGAAAAGTAGCCATTGAAGGACGAAGCATGGTAAATATCATTTCCATTGCTTCACAGTTAGGATATCTGACACTGCCGGATAATATTTTGATCGATGTAGATCAGTTAAGAAGTTATCCGGATGAACAGACGGTCATCATTACTACAGGAAGCCAGGGAGAATCTATGGCGGCCTTATCCCGTATGGCGTCTGGTATTCATCGTAAGATCAGCATTAAGCCAACGGATACTATCGTACTCAGTTCTCATCCGATCCCAGGTAATGAGAAGTCTGTTACCGGTATCATCAATGAGCTGATGTTAAAAGGCGCAGATGTTATTTTCCAGGATGTTCATGTATCTGGACACGCCTGCCAGGAAGATATTAAATTGATCTATTCTCTGGTCAATCCGAAATACTGTATTCCGGTGCATGGAGAGTACAAGCATTTGGTTGCTCAGGCTAAGATCGCAGAAGAATTAGGATACGATAAAGACCATATTAAGATCATTTCTTCGGGAGATGTGTTAGAACTGGATGAGGATAGTGCAGAAGTCACTGGTAAAGTTCCAGTTGGAAATATTCTGGTAGATGGTCTGGGAGTCGGTGACGTAGGAAATATCGTACTTCGTGACAGACAGCGTCTGGCAGAAGATGGAATTATCGTAGTAGTCCTTACCTTAGAGAGTGGCTCTGGACAGGTTCTGGCAGGTCCGGATCTGGTTTCTAGAGGATTTGTATATGTGAGAAATTCTGAAAGTCTTATGGATGAAGCAAAGTCTGTTCTGGAAGAGACCATGGACTACTGCATGGATCACAATATTACAGATTGGGGTAAGATCAAGAACGAGATCAAAGATTCTTTAGGAGATTTTGTCTGGAAAGAGACAAAGAGACGACCAATGATCATGCCGATCATTATGGAAGTATAGGAGTAATACTATGGATGTTAATAAGACAATACAACGTTTTATTAAAGTTGCATTTAAGATTTTAATTGCTTTGCTGATCGTGTATGCTACAGTCGGGATCAGCAAAGTAGCATATGATTTTGGCTATCGGGTATTTACGGAGCCTGCTATGGCAGAAGCACCGGGAGAAGATGTGCTGATCCAGATCAAAGAGGGAATGTCTGCCCAGGAATTAGGTCAGATGTTAGAGGAGAAAGGTTTAGTCAGAGATGGCAATCTTTTTTATCTGCAGCTGAAACTTTCTGCCTATTCTAAGAAGATGGAGCCGGGAGTTTATACCTTAAATACATCTATGACTGCTAAGGATATGATGGTCACTATTTCAGACACTGCGGATCAGAGAGCTTCTGAGGAAGCAGCTGCCGCTACTCAGGAAGCAGAGGGCGCAGCTGGGGCAGAGATCACTCAGGAGGCAGATGTACCTGCTTCAGAAGGAGAATAAAGATGGTAGTAGATGAGCGTCTGGTTACTTATATCAATTCCCTGGATTCCGGGAATACACCGATTCTCGATACTATTGAACAGGAAGCTCTACAGAACTTCGTTCCGATCATTCGGAAGGAGATGCAGAGCTTTTTGAAATTGTTGCTGGCAATGAATCGTCCCATGAGGATTCTGGAAGTGGGAACAGCGGTAGGATTTTCTGCAATCCTAATGGCTGAATATGCACCTAAAGGTTGCCAGATCATAACGATTGAGAATTACGAGAAACGGATCCCAATTGCCCGGGAGAATTTTATCAGGGCAGAAAAAGAAGAACAGATCACCTTGTTAGAAGGAGATGCCGCAGAGGTCTTAAAGACTTTGGAGGAGCCTTTTGACATGATCTTTATGGATGCGGCCAAGGGACAGTATATCCATTTTATGCCGGAGGTGTTAAGACTTCTGAAAGTAAATGGAGTGTTAGTGTCTGATAATGTCTTACAGGATGGAGATATCATTGAATCCCATTATGTGGTGACTAGAAGGAACCGCACTATTTATAAGCGTATGCGGGAATATCTGTATGAATTGACCCATAGAGAAGATCTGGTGACTGCGGTTCTGCCAATTGGGGATGGGATCACTGTCAGCACCAGAGTGAAATAATTGTAAGGATAGAACTTTTGGAGCAGTAAAGATAGGCTCTGGAAGAGGAAGGAAGAAAAGCAGCATGAGAAAGATAGAATTATTGGTTCCGGCCAGCAGTCTGGAAGTATTGAAGATCGCTGTTATTTTTGGAGCAGATGCAGTATATATTGGTGGCGAAGCCTTTGGACTTCGCGCAAAAGCAAAGAATTTTACTATGGAAGAAATGGCAGAGGGAATCGCCTTTGCCCATGAGCATGGTGTGAAAGTCTATGTAACTGCGAATATTTTGGCACATAACTATGATCTGGATGGAGTACGGACTTATTTTGAAGAATTAAACAATATGAAGCCGGATAGACCGGATGGACTTATCATTGCAGATCCAGCCATTTTTATGATCGCTAAGGAAGTCTGCCCAGAGATCGAACGTCATATCAGCACTCAGGCAAACAATACCAACTATGGAACTTTCAAGTTCTGGTATGAGCAGGGAGCAAAGCGTGTAGTAACCGCTAGAGAGCTTTCTTTAAAGGAGATTAAAGAAATCCGTGAGAATATTCCGGAAGATATGGATATCGAGACCTTTATCCATGGTGCTATGTGCATTTCTTATTCCGGAAGATGCCTCTTATCTAATTATTTTACAGGAAGAGACGCCAATAAAGGGGCCTGCACTCATCCATGCCGTTGGAAATATTCCGTAATGGAAGAGAAGCGTCCGGGAGAGTATTTCCCGGTTTATGAGAATGAACGGGGCACATATATCTTTAATTCCAAGGATCTGTGCATGATCGAGCATATTCCGGATCTGATCGATGCGGGAATCGATAGCTACAAGATCGAGGGCAGAATGAAAACAGCTCTTTATGTGGCAACTGTTGCAAGAACTTATCGAAAAGCCATTGACGATTATCTGGAATCCCCAGAGAAATATCAGGAGAATATGCCATGGTATTTAGATCAGATCTCTAATTGTACCTACCGTCAGTTTACCACAGGATTTTTCTATGGAAAACCATCAGAAGAGACACAGATCTACGATAACAATACCTACCAGAAGGGCTATACCTATCTGGGAATCGTGGGACAGAAGAACGAAGAGGGACTTTATCGTATTGAACAGCGAAACAAATTCTCGGTAGGAGAGACCATTGAGGTCATGAAACCGAATGGAGAAAATATTTCTGCTACAGTCCTTCGCATGGTAGATGAAGAAGGTAAAGAAATGGAGTCCTGTCCACATCCAATGCAGGTGTTCTATGTGGATCTGGGAATGGAATTAGATGAATACGATATCTTAAGAAGACAGGAAGAAGATACCGCCATCAGTTTAGAATAAGAAATTAGAATGTTAAAAAAGGTTCCTTGCCGGGTTTATGTGGCAAGGAACCTTTTTTATTTGCTAGGAAATTCCTCTGGAATTCCCTGGCAAATAAAAGACACTACGTGTCGATTATGCGCAGCTCGCGGAGAAGAAGTTTATTGCTTCGCAATACCGCTCGCGCGCGAAGATTGCGCGA
>JAGAOC010000006.1 GCA_017623935.1 Agathobacter sp.
AAACAGGTCAATATCTACACAGTTATTAATGGAAATAAAGTTATCCAGTGCAGAAATAGAACGGATATCATTGGTATATTCTACAGGTGCGCTCATGAGCTCTGGATTCTCATCCATGTAATCATACATCTTCTTAGTACCTGCACCGAAAGCATATGCCTGACGGTAACGGTCGATATTCTTATGAGCACCAGTGATCTTACCAGCCTTTGCAATGTCAACGAAAGCGTCAACGTACATTTCTGTATGAACACCTAAATCTTTCAGATCAGATTCTGCGATCAGAGATCCTACTGCATTTGGCATACCGCCGATTCCTAACTGTAAGCAGGCACCGTTTGGAATCTGGTCTACGATAAGCTGTGCTACTTTCTTATCAACTTCTGTAGCAGCTCCGCCACCACCCATTTCAGCGATTGGAGGATTATTACCCTCTACGATAGCGCTGACCTGAGAAATATGTACACCTACCTCAGTACCGCCCAGACAACGAGGCATATTTTCATTTACCTCAACAATGATCTTCTTTGCCGTCTGGCAGACAGCTCCCATATGGGAAGCGTTTGGTCCAAAGTTAAAGTATCCATGAGCATCCATTGGTGCTACCTGGAACATTGCCACATCAAGAGATGTGTTAGAATCACGATAATAACGTGGAAGTTCAGAATAACGGATTGGAGCGTAGTATGCACATCCTCTGCTGATGAGCTTTCTCTCTAATCCACCCATATGCCAGGAATTCCATGTAAAATGTTCTCCTGCATCTTCTCTCTCAAACACTGCTAATGGTTTTAAAAGGATACCACCACGAAGGTTGATGTCTTTTAATTCATCTGTGCGTTTTGCCAGAGCCTTGTCCAGTACATCCGGTGTACCAGTACACCAGCCATAATCAACCCATTCTCCAGATTTTACGACTTTGACCGCCTCATCAGGAGAGACTAATTTCTGTTTGTATTCTGCTGAATAATCCATAGAAACCTCCTAAATATATCTTTATCTTTGTTAAATTTATATCATTCTTTTTCCATTCTAACATTTTGGTGGAAAGGTTACAAGGAATTATTCAGAATAAATGTTAATACATCCAAAACTACAGTCAGCATCAATGTATACGCAAGGAGAATCCGGACTCACACTTGCCATTCCGTGAAACTCAATGCTGCCAAGAGATGCACTCTGCTTGGTTTCTAAGCGCCAGGTCTTTGGAAAATACAGATTTGTCTCACCAAAAGCATTCTGCACTTTAACACTAGCCTGATTTTCTTTCATAATAGCGTTGTTAAAATATACATTTGTGCTCCCGAAGCTGTTCTTAATCTTCGCTTCTCTAAAGATTCCGGAGTTGATGTATTTACTGATAGCCCCAAAAGAATTAGATACTTTTACAATTTCTCCATCCTGGATATTCTCGATATGTCCTGTGTAATTTCCATTGTGGCCGGATACATTTGCAAAATTTACATTAACTTTGTTGGTAGCTTTTTTTTTGAAAACATTCTTAAAGATCATATCAAGACCGATTCCCACTAATAAAGCAGCAATGATCAGTGGCCAAGGAGTAATAGCTTCGATCTTAAGATATTCTTCATAGACACAACCCAACAATGCCACGGAAACTAATGTCATGGTGAAGCTTCTCTTAAAGATTCCCTGAACTGCTGTATACACAAACAGTACTGTAAAGACTACTGTGAAAAATGGAAGCTGTGGAACCAGTCCCATCTGACTAATGAGCAGATACACACCTGCTAATACTAAAACGATTCCCCATAAAATACTTTTTTTGTTCATTTTCTCAACCTCTTTTCTTCTAATTTACCGATGAACGCTTTAAAATAGTTACGAGATACAAAGACTTTCTTATGGCAGTCATGAAATTCTACCTCGCTGGCACCTGCTAAGTTCTTATGAACCGCCTGCACCTGTCTGGTATTTAGGATCGCGGATTTGGATATCCGGAAGAAAAACCCCGGAAGCATTTCTTCCAACTCATACAGTCTTAATTTTGTTTCAAAAATATCGGACTTGGTATGAACCGCTACCATGGCACCATTGGTCTCAAAGAACAAGATATCATCTAGTGTTAAATAATATTCTGTCTCGCCCTTATACACATTCAGCTGAAGTCTTGACTTTACAGCTTCCGCTACCTGTTTTTGGATTGCCATGATCTCTTCATCCATATTTCTGCATCGGATCAGTATTTCATCTTCCGGCAGATTCTCGTCGATCTCAATCTTTATTTTCATAACTCACCTCTGTATCTTACTGTCTGCATTATAGAAAAAAAGCCTCTTGGTGTAAATAACTTTACACCAAGAGGTTGATTTTTGATTCCAACAGGTTGATTTAAATCCCTTTTAAGACTTCAACAGCCTTCTTTAAATGATCATTCTCGATCTGGTAGAACTCACCTTTATCTGCTGCCTCTGCACATGCAGGATCTAAAGGAAGCTTTCCTAATACAGAAACTCCTAACTCCTGTGCAGTCTCATCAATATGGCTCTCTCCAAAGAGTTTGATCTCTTTGCCACAATCTGGGCAAGAAAGATAACTAAAGTTCTCCACTACTCCTAATACCGGAATATGCATCATATTTGCCATGTTGTAGGCTTTCTTTACGATCATCTTAACTAATTCCTGTGGAGAAGTTACGATCACGATTCCATCCACTGGAAGAGACTGGAATACAGTCAGAGGAACATCACCAGTTCCTGGTGGCATATCTACAAATAAGTAATCGATCTCGCCCCATACGGTTTCGTTCCAGAACTGTTTTACTGCACCTGCGATAACAGGTCCACGCCATACTACTGGAGCTTCTTCATCATCCATCAGAAGATTAATGGAGATCATCTTGATTCCTTCCGGAGTCTCTGCCGGATACATTCCTCTTTCGTCTCCAACTACCTGACCTTTTACACCGAACATCTTCGGAATGGAAGGTCCTGTGATATCTGCATCTAAGATTCCTACATTATAACCGGCTTTTGCCATCTGAACTGCTAAGGAAGCAGTCACGAAGGATTTTCCTACGCCACCCTTTCCGCTGACTACACCAATTACGTGTTTTACGTTAGAATATGGATTCATAGGCTCCTGCATGCTCTGCGGTCCTTTATTACTAGCGCATCCTTCACAGCTTTCTTTTGAACAGCTTCCTGCGCTGCTACAACTACTATTTTCTGGCATTTTCTTATCCTCCTGTCTGCCCGAACTTATGCTTTTAAATTCAAGATCTTATTCAAATTCAAGATCTTATGCTTTTTTCTTATATTGGCTCATGGAGATCTTATCTACCTTAATTACCGTAAAATACTCCTTGCCAATGTCTTCTTTGATCCGCTTCTCGATTTCAGTGGTCAACTCCTCATCCGATAATTCAAATTCAAAAGGAACTACCACATCAAAGATCAAATTCGTATGGGTATCTCCAAACACCACTCTGAAATCATGGAGTGTGATCACTTCGTTGATCTTATGGATCGTTTCAATTGCCTGCTCTTTTAATTGATTTACTTTCGGATCATTGATCAGGACTGGATCCATATGGATCGTAGCCACACAACCCAACTCTTTCGTCAGAGCCATTTCGAGGTTATCGATGATATCATGCAGTTTTAAGATGTTTCCATCCCCCGGTACCTCTGCATGAAGGGAAATAACCCTTCTTCCCGGACCGTAATCATGAACCAAAAGGTCATGAACACCACAGATATTTTCATCGAAATTCAAAACGATCTGCTCGATCTTCTCTACGAATTCATCTTCCGGCGGCTGTCCCAGCAATGGATTTAAGGTATCTTTTGCCGCCTGTAATCCTGCATACATGATCAAAAGCCCTACCAAAACACCGCAGACTCCATCAATCTGTAATCCACTGAAATATCCAACTACAGAACAGATCAAAACAACTGTGGTAGAAACACAATCGCTTAAACTGTCTGTAGCGGTTGCTTTCATTGCCGCAGAATCAATCTTTTTCCCAATCTTATAATTATAAAATGCCATATAGCATTTTACCAAAATAGACACGATCAAGATCACTGCTGTCACTGCAGAAAATAACGGTTTTTCAGGATGAATGATCTTCTCTATAGAACTTCTTACCAACTCAAATCCCATGATCAGGATAATTGCTGACACCACAAATCCTGCAATATATTCCATCCTTCCATGTCCATACGGATGCTCTGAATCTGCTTTCTGTTCAGCCAGTTTAAATCCTGCCAGTGTGATAACAGAAGAGCCTGCATCAGAAAGATTATTCACTGCATCTGCTGTAATAGCGATGGAATTGGTCACAAATCCCGTTATGAATTTTCCTGCAAAAAGCAGAATATTTAATAGTATTCCCACAACTCCGCAGAGCATCCCATAGGCGCCCCGCTTTTTTTCCTCCGGTAACTCCTCCAAGGAAAAACATCTTGTTAATATACCTATCATTTTCTAAACTCCCAGACCTCTTATTCCAGAATTCCCATATGGGAAAATGGATAGTAAATAAATAATGCCTTTCCAATGATCTGTTCATCCGTAACATAAGTATTATTCCAAAATCTTGCATCTCTGGAATTATTACGATTATCTCCTAATACCAGGTAGCTGTTTTCCGGAACCTGAAACTCATAAGGACCATCATTTAATACCCATGCTTCTTTTAAATAGCCTTCTTGCAACGGTGTCTCAGAATCATTGATAAAAATCTGCCCATCGATGATGGTTACTTTCTCTCCCGGAAGTCCGATAACCCTCTTAATATACTTCTGGGACTCATCATCCGGATATTTAAAGATGATAATATCGCCACGCTCCGGTTCAGACCAAGTGTAAGCCAAACGATTTCCGAAAAGATTATCGTTGATCTGGATGGTATTCTGCATGGAACCTGTTGGAACATTTGCGTTAATGATCACAAAATTCTTTAATAAAAGAGCTGCTACAATGGCTACCGCAAAAGTAATGACCCAACTTAACAGTTCTCTCCACAAAGGTCTCTTCTCATCAGAACCTGATTTCTTCTTGCCTTTCTTCTCTTTCTTTTCTGCCTTCTGCCCCGCATCCTTCTGGGTTCCCTGAAAAGCTGTAGCTTCCAGATCTACTTCCACCAGACTTTCATCCTGTTCATCTTGATCTACTGTAGAACCATTCTGCTCTAATTCATCATTAAAATCAATCACTTCAAATTCGTCATTTCTTTCAGAATTCATTTATTCATCTCCATTCTATTGAATCATTTAACCATAGAGTTCATTTTAACACATCAGCAAGGAGAATACCACCATTCAATAAAATCTCCTTTTGTAAAAATTAATTTCTCTATTCCCAATTCTCTTTTCTCTGCAGGTGTAAACTGTATCCTGATAAACTCATTCAGTTCTTCTGCAAAATCCTCTTCCAAACACCACTCTGCTTTCAAGGTGACCGGCGCTTCCATATTCCAGGAATCCACCCGAACTCCTCCAAAGTCCATGATCTTCTTCCATCGGTTCTGGGAATGTAGGATCCGATACTTGATATTCTCAGCAATGACTCCTAAAAGCCAGATGATCCTTGGATGATCCTTGCCCATCAAAAGGGAAGCCATAGGATGTTTCTCATTAAATTTCAATTCAAAATACTCTGGCTGATCATTAATGACATAACAGAAAATATCATCCCTTGGACAGATCTTCGGATAAAGCTGGTATTCATTCTTATAAGCTTCATAATCCGCTGGCCTGGAGAAATCCACCTCCATCTTAATATACTGAATACCTGCTAATCGAGGCATCATATATTCCTGATTCACAACGAAAGGCGCCAGAAGCTGAGAAAAGATCTTAAAATTCTTCTCAAAAAGCACCAATGGATGATCTTTCATCATCATCTCAAATTCTTTCGGATAAGTATCCCGAAAATGCATAAACAACGCTTTCGGCATCCGGATGATCCTGGTCTTTCGTCCCTTTAGACCAGAAACGATCTGTTCCACGGACAACTCTAACTCCTGATTCTTCCAGAAGACATCCCCATAAGCGGCTCTACATACAAATTCCATCTCTTCTTCAAATTCAGACAGGATATTCTGTTCTCCATCCGCCAAATACTGACACATAGAAACCGGACTTCCTTTAAAATGCCCGATAATGAGTTTTCCGACGGCCTCTCTTAAAACTCTCCAATTCTTGTCTTTAACGACTCCATTTCCCCCAACCTGCAAGGTGTAGAAATTCTGCTTCAGATTCAGTACAAAATGCAGATTTTCCAACCAAGGCGGACAGATTCCCAGATCCTTGCCATCTTCTAAGATCCGAAATCCCTGCTGGTAGATAATCGACTGTCCCGCCACACAACTCTGCCGCTTGGTATGTAGTACCAGATATCCTTCTATCCAGTTCTCTTTGATCTGGATCCCTGTCATTCCTAATATATTAGAGAATGGATTCGTCAGGTGCGGAACCTGAGGCTCGATCTCAACAGTCTTATCATCATATCGAACCACAATAGGTATCTGTTGTTTCATCATATAGTGATCAATACTTTTTATGATAAAATCCAAAGACATTTTCTGAGCATAATAGGATTTTAAAGCCATAGAAACTCTTGTTCCTGCTGCGCCTTTCGTAGACTGGATATACTCGATCTTATCGCTGTTCTCAAACCACTTTACTGTGATCGCTTCCAAAGACTGTCTTTCATTGCCCATCCAGGCTGTATTAATGGAATGATGTTTTCTGGACTCGATCAAAATTGCCTTGGATACCACAAAACAACTATACAGACCTACTCCGTTCTTGGAAACAGGTTCAAAGTCCAAATGCTGCTTGGCAAAGGCCTCACTGGTATAATAGCTCTTCCCAAACTTTGCCACATACTCCCGCAGATCCTCGTCATTGATCCCAAACCCATTATCTTCCATAGTAAACATCTTAGACTTGGAGTCATAAGTAATGAAGATCTTCGGCTCATATGCTTTTCGAACCATATAACTACTAGAACTGATCTGTTCCAAAAAATCCATTCCCCAACTTAATTCCAATGCCTCTCGCATATTGCAGGCATCACAGGCATTTTTCAAAAGTTCCCTCAAAAAAATATCTGGATTAGAAAACAACTGCCCCTTCACCAAAAAGGAATTCATATTCGATTGTTCAAATGAGATAGAAACTTCCTGAACCAATGATACTGCTCCACTTCATTTAACTTTAATCCTTATTCAAAATGGCAACAGGAATGCAAAGCATCCCTGTCACCATAACCACATATCCTTAAAAACTATTTTCTGTCTATCCTTTAAATATTATCTGGTAATTACCTTTCTTCCCAAGAGAATAATTCCGGCACCACATATTAATCCAACAAAAACAATTGCTGGGATCCATAAATCCCCTGTAATTGGACTTAAGAGATCTGTAGAAGTTGTGCCCTTTGTATTCTCTTTGCTTGTTATTTCTGTATTCGCTGTTGAACTCTCAGATCCAGTTGCTCCAGTTCCGGTTCCTTCTGTTCCTGCCCCTTCGGTTCCTGTTCCGATTCCTGTCCCAGTTCCAGCTCCGGTTCCAGTTCCTTCTGTTCCGGTTCCCTGAGTTCCTGAACCTTCAGTTCCTGTTGTTCCGGTTCCTTGGGTTCCTTCTGTTCCAGTTCCCTGATTATTTGTTCCAGGAGTCTCTTCAGACTGTTTTTCCTCTTCTACTCGAAAGATCGCAACTGGAGAAAAAGAAGTAAATGTTGCTGTAACCTGACCATCTTTCTTAACCTTGGAAGCTAAGATCTCCCATACTCCATTCTCTTTCTGATGAAGAACGATAACCTTATCTCCCACCTTAATGCCAGAAACCTGGAAGGTCACATCAATACTGATATATCCCTCTGGGATTCCAGACTGCACATCTACGATACCTAAGACATTAGCTGTAGCTCCTTCTGCAACTTTAGCTGCTACAACTGTTGCGCGGGTCTTTGCAGATTCTACAATATCAATAGAATCAACTGCTGTAATACCAACTGCTACTCCATTACCGTCAGGAGTTACTGCTGTCGCGCCAGAAACAGAACCAACCTCCGCCTGCAAGATCTCTTCGTTTGCAGAATCCTTATCCACACTTGGTGATGCAAATACTGTGGTTCCAACCAAAAGAACCATCATCATGGCAATTGCCCCTGCCAATCTCTTCTTCATGTTCATTTCCTCCTTGATCCATATGGTTTATTTTAAATTGACTTCGCCAAAAACACTCTGCCAAATATACTATCTTTATGATACAACTTCTTTATAAAATACATCAAGTATAATTTTATAAAACTCTTCATTATCTACAGAAAATTCTTCAAAGGTCTCCCCCATTTTGGTCTCTCCCGGAACTGTATACATCCGGGAACTATCAAAGTCATATTCCATTAACTCTGTAATAACCTGTGCCGCATCCATATTGGTCACAATATAATCAGAGATAGAATTATAGACATTGATCCCATTTTGGGCGTCCATAGCCGGAGCCTGATTCATTTTCTCAAGATAATTACTGATATACTGCTCCTGTCTCCGTAAACGATCCGTAGAACTATCGAACTGATCTACATCTCTGCCTCGCAGATATAAATATGCCTGCTGTCCATCAAGAAGAACCCGTTCCCCTTTCGTTAAGGTTATTCCATCGCCTTCCATATCCTCTAGGATCTCTACCTCAACGCCGCCAACAGCATCATTGATCTTAGGAATGGCTCCCATATTTACAGAAAGATAGCCATTGATCGGCAGATTATAAAATAGATAAGATACTGCCTCCACTGTCCGGGCACAACTTAGATTCGCCCCATCTCCATAAGCGTACTGAAGACAGAGCTGCATATTGTAATATCCCACACTGCCTCCGGATTCGCTGAAAGCCTCTATCCTGGTCATGGTGTTCCGGTTTATAGAGATCACTGACATCTGCATGGTCTGTGGGTCTGCTACCAAAAGGAACATGGCATCTGACTGCCCCGGGTCCTCTTTGCTGTTTATGCTCTCATTTACCGTAAGCTCCGTATCTACTCCCATAAGTAGATAGATCTTTAACTGATTATTGTATTGATATCCTTTATTATTGTACTGGATAACGCCTTCCTGCCACTTCTCCGTCTCTTCTTCCGATTGGGAACTGGCGGAAGTACTATCTGCAACGTTTCCTGTCTGTTGTTTTGCTGTAACAGTTACTACCACTACCACGATCAAAACCAGAAGGAGCAGTATAAGTAAAATATACAGATTTCTTTTTCCTACTGCTTCTTTCATATTACTCATCTGTCTGACCTTCGCTCATCTGTCCATAATAGCTGCCATAATACTCGCCATAATAGCCACCATAATATTTACCATAGTAGCCTTTTTTCTTGACTTTTACCTTATTCAGGATTGCTCCAAGGATCCGTATTCCGGAAGCTTCTAACTGCTTCTTAACACTGGCAACCATTCGACTGTTTGCTCCACCCTGGGCAACTACGATCACTACACCATCACAATATTTTGCAACTACTGCTGCATCAATGGCAGCTCCGATCGGCGCACAGTCCACGATCACATAATCAAAATTTGCTCTTGCAAAATCCATTAATTCCTGGAAATATTTCTTCTCTAAGATTTCTGTTGGATTTGGGACTGCCGGTCCTGCAAATACCATAAAAAGTCCATAAACTTCTGTTGCATAAAGTACGTCTCCCATCTTTCGCTGGCCGGAAAGAAAATGAGAAAGCCCGCAGACTTCTTTTCCTGTGGAAGTTCTTGCCCGAAGACGTCCCACCAGGACAGATTTTCGCATATCTGTGTCAATGATGAGAACTCGCTTTCCTGATTCCGTAAGAGACCTTGCCAGCTCCATAGAAACTGTGGTCTTTCCTTCATTCGGAACAGAGCTTGTCAACATAATGACCTTAATATCATCACCGCAAAACTGCAGATTTGTCTTTAATGCACGTATGGATTCTTTCATGGTATAGCTTTGCTTTTTTAAATTGCCAAACTTCAACATTTCCATTGGCTACACCTCTTTCTTCATCCTTCTAGGAAGCCGCTTTCTTACGGCGTTTTTTCTTCTTAGTTGGTTCTCCATCGTACTCTTCTTCCTCTAATGGGAGGCTGCCCAATACGTGAAGACCGACTTTCTTCTCCAGATCTTCCGGAGTCATGATGGAGTCATTCATGATATATGATAAAATGACCATAACGATCGCCAAAAACATTCCAGCCGCTGCTGCAATTACTGTATTCTTCATAACATTCGGACTGACTGGTTCTCCATCTGCATAACCATTCTGAATAGTTCTTGGTGGATCCTGTGCCATCTTCTCTGCGATATATGCCGAAGCTACTTCTGCCATTTCATCTGCGATCTTCTTCGCCACCGCCGGATCAGCATCCTTGACGGATATGTATAAGATTCGGGAATCCGATGGATTCTCTACGCTTACTTTCTTCTCCAATTCTTTATAGGTCATATTCAGATCCAGATTATCTATAACCTGTTCTAAGACCGGCCTACACTTCACAACTACGATATAATCGCTGGTAAGACTGGTTCCCGTCTGAAGATCTGCCAGACTGGTAATGGAGGTACTTTTTGTTAAAACATAAAGCGCCGAAGTCGATTCATACTGAGGCGTCATAATAAAAGTGCTGACGCAAAATGCGATCGTTCCTGTAAGGATCGCTGTTAAAAAGATCACCTTCCAGCTGCTTAACACTTCAAAAAATACTTCTTTTAGATCAATCTCAAATTCATCCCCATTATCAAATTGATTTGCCATCTTTTCTCCTTAACTATCCTTCATCCAGGATCTTTCCCGGATTCTGTCTCAAAATTCTATCTACATAAGATCTCTCATATTTTTTCACGAGATAATCTCTACATTCCTTCATTCGATTCGGGCGATTCTTGATCCCGTGGCTGTCACTGCCAATAAAATCTACTTCTCCCATATCTAAGAGTTTTCTGCAAAAACGCTTCTGTGTCCATCCTTCTTTTCCAAGGATCGCCGGAGCATTGATCTGGATCAGCGCGCCCAATCGCCGCAGTTCTTCTATATTCTCTGCGCCTTTTAATAAGCATTTGTATCGCTCCACATGGGCAATTACCGGCACATATCCACGGGAAATAAGTTCTCTCGACATATTCACGATATATTCATATTCTGTCTCATATTCATATTCCGTTAGCACATAAGCCGAATCTGCCAAGGTTAGTACCCTCTTACTAGAAAGAGCCTCTATGATCCTGCTGTTTACATGATACTCACAGCCCAGAAAAAGTGAGATCCCTTCTTCCTTGGCATAAGGGAGAAGTTCTCTATAATGTTCCATGATCGTATCTTTTTTGTATGGAAACATCCCATGTCGATAATGAGGTGTCAAAATTATAGTTGAGACGCCCTGCTCTGCTGCTTCTTTTAACATCAGAGCAGATTCTTCTAATGTTTTTGGTCCGTCATCTACCCCAAAAAGTAAATGGGAATGTATATCTATCATGAATCTTTCCTCTAAAAAATTTTATGAAAACCTAAAATTTCCCTATCTTAATCATTTTCCTTAAAATTATAAGCCCGTTCCTTTTTTCTGTCAAGGCTGGGCGCTAACAGGAAAAACTCCCGCCATGCGCCTTACTTTGCATGAGCAGGAGTTTTTCCTGATTACAGAGATGTCGTTCACCTCGTACTTTAGTTAAAATCTTTTGATCTTCTTAGTGGTGTTCTTCTCGAACTCTACTTCACGAACTTTCAGTTTAAATACTCGTTTGTATAATGGAGCCTCTTTATTGTAGGCGTCGATCATTCCCTGAAGTTCATTCTGGATATCTTTGATCTTTTTCTTCTTGGCATATTCATAATCCGGGAAGATCTCTGCTTCGATGACACCTTCGCTGTCACGAACTAATACTTCCTGTACCAGACGATTCTCGCCTAATTTATTTTCGATCTCTTCTGGAGAAACGTTCTCGCCATTTGGAGTAATGATCAGGTTCTTCTTTCTTCCTGTCAGGAAAATGAATCCATCTTCATCTACATAACCTAAATCTCCGGTCTTTAACCAGCCATCTTCCAAAGTAGCTGCGGTCTCTTCCGGCATATGATAATAGCCCTGCATAACGCTGGAACCTTTTACCCAAAGTTCATCATCTACGGTCTTTGCTTCGCAGTTTGGCATTAATTTACCTACAGAACCCACTTTATTGTGCCACTCTAAGTTTGTACTGATAACAGGAGAACATTCGGTCATTCCGTATCCCTGTAAAATATTGATTCCATATTTCTTAAAGGTATCTAAATATGCTGGATTTAAGTATGCTCCACCGCTGCAGATGGTGTGGAACTGCTTTCCAAATACTTTCGCTTTAATGATAGGTGCTGGGAGCATTGCCACTTCTTCTAACTTCTTCGCAAAAGTCTCGATCATCAATGGAACCATTAAGATCATTTCCGGTTTAAAGAGCTCGATATTTTTTGCCACACGCATCAAAGAATCGTTGATACAGATCACGCTTCCTAAAGAGATTCCTTTTAAGATATCCATACTCAAACAGTATGCGTGATGAATTGGCAATACGGATAAAAGAACGGTTCCCGGTTTGATCTTCATATCCAGACAGGTTGCATTTTCTGCCAGATTACGCTGGGAAAGCATAACTCCCTTGCTTTTTCCAGTAGTTCCTGATGTAAACATAATGGTTGCCAGATCTTCCGGCTGTGGTTCATGATCGAATCCCGGATTCTGTTCTCTTACAACAGACCAGAAGGATTTTGCTCCTTCGACTTTGCTCTCGTTGCTAAGAGAGATCACATGCTTTAATTCTGGGCAAGACTTTAATGCTGCGCTGGCAGCATCTGCTTTGCTCTCATCAAAGACCAGAGTAGTAACCTCTGCTCTGCTTAACAGATCGCACAGATCTTCATCTGGTAACTGAGCATCTAAAGGCACTGCTACACTACCGCTGTTTACGATTCCTAAATATGCTACTACCCATTCATAAGAAGAAGTACCTAATACTGCAATGTGCTTTTTCTGTTCTCCCAAAGCTGCTAATGCTGCGGAAAAACATTCAGAGTCATTTTTTAAATCTGTATAAGTCTTGCTTTCAATAGCAACGGCTTTCTTTCCTTCTGCATTTGGCTTCTTTACTTTGTAACGAAAGGCATCCCATGTGCCATGCTCTGCCTCGGATTTTACTAAAAGTTCACGAATGGTGCTGCTTAAAATGTCCATATTTTTCCCCTTTCCTTTTTCAGGTTCTCCAAAAGATCTCGAACAAACTATTCAGAGATCTTTTCCAGATAATCAACAGCTTCCTGTACTGTGCGGATATCTGCTGCTTCTTCCTGTACGATCTCTACATCCAGTTCATCTTCGATCTCACCTAACATGCTCATAAAGTCGAAAGAGGTAAATCCGAGATCCTCCATAAAACGGGATTCTGGTTTAATATCTTCTTTATTTACTTCTACATAATTTACGATAATATCTACTAATTTTTCAAACATGATAATTCTCCTTCTTCATTCAATTTATATTTAAATACGATTAGATCAACTTAATGATATCGCCGATCTTTAAGTTTGGATTCTCAATTCCCTTGAACATGATCTTGCACATATAGTAATAGAAGTATTCCAAAGTCTCTCTGGTGATGGCCTCTACCTGATGTTCAAAGTTAAAGTCTAATCCATTGTCATCCGGTCTGTGCATAACGGTCAGATACATTGCCTGAGTTGTAGCACCGTTTGGATACCACTTAGTCTTATATTTAATGTCTCCTAACTGAGTCAGACCTTTTTCCTTCAAGGTAGCTGGCTGATAAGTCAGAGTCATTGGCTCATAACCTCTGCCTGGCTCGATCGGATAAACTTTTCTTCTGTAGGCAAAATACTCTACTGGATCGAAGTTAGTATGGCGGAAAGTCTCATTCTGGCTGTCACGGATAATATGGATTCCTTCCAGGAAAGTCTTATCCTCTGGGATGATCGTTCTGAATGGGAAAGAATGAATTCTTGTACCACCAGATTTTTTCTCTGCTAAAGTAGCTCGTCTTGCATAAGCCACGTTGAAAGATACATCATCATTTCCGTTCATTTTCTGAAGATATGTACGGATTCCCATGATCAAAAGACACTGCAGGGAAATATGCTGTTCCTCACAGAATCTCATAAGACGAGTAGTAGGTTCTTCTTCCAAATGGAAGATATCTAATTCTGCATCTACATTTCTGGAAATGAACTGAGCTGCTCTTGCATTTGGATTGGTCTTTCTCTCTTCCTCTAAGGCTCTTGGTCCATCAATTCCATTGTAGATTGGCTCGGACTCTTCAATGAGCTTGTAGAAGAATTCTCTGTCTCTCTGCTGAGCCTTGCTGCCAGCTTCATAAGCCAGATCCTTCTCTAACTGTTCAATGTAAGAACGCATTTCCTTTGGATATGCTACACCTTCATACATAGTATTACAGTATAACTCGATAACATCTCGTAAGAAACAGATCAATGACTGAGCATCTAAAGTCAGATGATCTGCCAACAGGTATACACCCTGGTATCCGTCTGGATTTTTGATCATGACCACTCGGTTCATTGGAGAATCTTCTCTCTCAAATGGGATCTGAGTCCAACTCTTCATGATGGCATCTGCTTCTTCCTGAGTCTTACCGGAAAAATCTACGAACTCGATGTCTCTGTCTTCTTTTTCAGCAATGTACTGATACCACTGCTTTTCCTCTTTATCATAAGCAAAGCGGAGGCGCATTGCCTCACAACGCTCATAAGCTTTGTAAATAGACTGCTTCAACACATTCAGATCCAGCTCATATTCAATTGTAAGGCTGGTTCCTACATTTACAACTTCTTTCTTTGGACAGTATTCCAAATAGTAAAAATGGAACTTCTGTGCAACAGTTAATGGATAAACTTTGTAACCATTTCTTTCCTTCATAACATACCCTCCTGGATTATAAATCTGCAATAAATTCGTCTAACGCCTTTTCATAAGACTTCATATCTTTAAAGTAGCTTTCTGCATGAGCAGCGCCTTCCACAATGAGTTTTTTCTTTTTGGAGGCACAACACTCATAGATCTCATTACACATATTTGTTGGAACAAAAGTATCCTTTGAACCATGGATGAACAGCATTGGCACTTTTGCCTTTGCCACTTCCCTTTTTGCATTACATTCATCCATTCCGTATCCTGCCAGCTTTTTATTCATGAGCTCAGCTCCCTGCATAACTGGGAAAGATGGAAGATGATACATGGTCTTAAGTACGTGAGTAAATACTTCTTTTGGAGAAGTAAATCCACAATCAGAGATGATTCCTTTTACCTGAGGTGGTAATTCCAATCCTCCCGCCATCATGACAGTGGCGCCACCCATGGAAATTCCATGAAGCAGGATCTCTACATCTTCTCCATATTTCTTAACTGCCCAGTTGATCCACTGTAGAGCATCTTTCCTATCTAAACATCCAAATCCTATGTACTTGCCTTCGCTCTGTCCATGGGCTCTTGCGTCCGGATGGATCATGGCATATCCATTTTTAAAATAATAATCTGTCAGTCCGATAAAATCTTTTAATCCCTGACTGGTATATCCGTGAAAACAGATGACCAGCTTCTTCTTTTCACTTTCTTTGATCGCTGGAAAATAAGCAGCATGAAGTTTTAATCCATCAAAGGATTCCTGGTAAATATCTTCATGAGGCTGTGCCAGCATATATTCTTTTCGCTCTTTTAAAATATCTGCATACTGATTCCAATCAGTACCTGCCATCTTTACTGTGCGTTCTACTTTCGCTCTCTGGCGTTTCATAGTTCTTCCGTAAAAATATACGGTCTCTACTACGCCTCCAGCTACAAGCGCCCCCGCACAGGCAACTCCGATTCCTAAAATTCCCATATTTCCTCCAAACGAAAACGCAGTTTTTTATTTTTTCTTCTTGTCCTGTTTTACTTTCAGTTCGATCACTTCTTTTAACTTAAGAGCTTTCTCAATATTACCTTCTACCTTTAACTTCTGAGTGGTAAATGCCAATACTGGATCTAATTTTCCTTCTGCGATCTTCATAAAGGTATCTGGGTTTGCAATAAAGTTTGCATCTCTATCATAAAATTCGTAAGGTTCTACAAAAAGCTGTCCATCTTTTACTTCCACATAAAAAGCACCGCCGGCTTCTTCATCTTCAATGGAAAACTGGTATGCCAAGTGCTCATTGATCTCACTTACATCAGTTCCCATAAAACGGTTCTTGATCTCATAAAAAAATTCTGCGAATGTCATATGATCCTCCTTATTTTCCAGTTCGACCCATGGTCGAATCACTTTAAGCCCATCATAGCACAACTTTCGACCGCTGGTCAAACGTAAAAAATACCAAATTAATCCAATCTTTTTCATAATAATTCGCTATTGTTCACAATTTGCAGTTGTGTTAGAATGTTCTAATACATATATGCAACACAGAAGAAAGGTAACTTTATATGCCTGATATAAATAAGTCAGAAAAAATCTTAGACGCCCTGCAGCAGCTGTTGGAGGAAAAGTCCATACAAAACATTTCGGTAAGTGAGATTGCAAGCCGAGCCGGCATTGGAAAAGGAAGTATCTATTATTACTTTCCTTCGAAAGATGCGATCGTAGATGCCCTAATTGCGCGAAACTATGAACAACCTATACAGACTGCCAAGAAGTTGTCCACTCAGACAGAGGTATCCTCTTTTACCAGAATGGCAATGATGTTTCAAGCCTGTCGGAATTCTTCTGTAGCTTTTATGCAGCAGAAGACCAACTCCACTAGTTCCGTTCAGGATCAGGCATTTTTGCACCAGAAGTACTTAAAATATCTGATCGCAGAATTAAAACCGGTTCTAACCGACATCATCTCTCAGGGTATTGAAAAAGGCGAGATCCATTTCGATTATCCAGCTGCACTGGCAGAGATTGCCCTGATCGTATTAGCGGTAAAACTGGATAACACCCTTGCTCCATCTTCTTTAGAAGAGATTGAGGAGACCCTAAAAGGATTGATCTCCCTATTAGAAAAGGGCACCGAAATTCCTTCCGGCACCCTTGGGTATTTAACGCTTATTAATTAATTACTGTAAACTAAGCAAATGTCCACTGGAACTTTCCATCTGGGCCTTTGCTTTTTTAATATAACTCAGAAATTCTTTATTTTTTCTGTTCCCTATGCCTTCGGATCAAGTGCATCCCTTAAGGCATCTCCCACAAAGTTGATCGCGGTAACTAGTATGACGATCAACAGTCCCGGCGGGATCCAAAGCCATGGCTGGTTGGTCAATACCGTAAGGGACTGAGCCCCATTTAACATATTTCCCAAACTTGCTGTGGGAGGCTGCACTCCCATTCCAAGGAAACTTAAAGCCGCCTCATCCAACATGGAAAGTGCTAGAACAGAAGTGGCATATACCAGGATCGGTGCCGCTGTATTAGGCAGGATCTCCGAAAATAAGATATGTGGAACTGACATTCCTGCCACAATATTCCCTTTAATAAAATTGGTTTCTCGTAAAGCTAATACATTGCCTCGCACCATTCTGGCAATTCCCGGCCAATCCACAAATCCTAAGATCAGGATCATGTTCCACATTCCCGGTCGAAAGATCGCTGCCGCAACTAACACTAATAACATATATGGAAATGACATAACAATATCTGTGATTCGCATGATCACCATATCAATGATTCCGCCAAAATATCCTGCCAGCAAGCCTAGCACCACTCCAATCACTGTAGAGATCAACGTTGCCAAAACTCCCACCAAAAGAGATACTCTCATTCCGTACAAAAGCCGGCTCAACACATCTTTTCCAATCTGATCTGTACCAAGCCAGAACTCTTTGGTAGGTGCTGCCCCAAAATCTCCAACTATGGCATTGGGATCATACGGTGCAATAACAGGAGCTAAAATTGCCAGTACGCATAATATCCCTAGTACGATAAGACTAACCATCGCAAGACGGTGCTTTTTAAAACGACGGAAAACTGTTTGGAGATAGCTCTCCATTATGATCGTATTTTCTTGAATTTTCTTTTCCCTAGATTTCTTTTCTTGAAACTTCTCTTCCTGAGATCTTTTTCCCAAATCTGTGCCTCTTTTCCTATTTTAACTGAATGGTCGGATCAACCACCGCATACATAATATCTGTGATCAGATTTGCCACCAAAACTACTATGGCAGATAACAGACACACTCCCATAATAACCGGATAATCTCGGTTGCTGATGGCATTCATGGTCATCAGTCCTAATCCCGGCCAGGAAAATACCTGTTCAATAATGACTGCCCCTCCAAAAAGAGTCGGGATCTGCATACCGATCACTGTTACGATCGGTACAAGGGCATTACGCAGTCCGTGCTTATAGATCACTCGGAATCTTCCAATTCCTTTTGCCCGGGCAGTGCGCATATAATCCTGTTGTAAGATCTCTAAGACCGAACTTCGAATATACCGGATATTACTGCCTGCCATGGAGACCGCTAGGACAATGACGGGCATTACCATATGCTGTGCCACATCTGCTGCTCCCCCTCCCGTTCCAAGGGTAGTCATTCCGCTAGAAGGCAATATTCCTAATTTTACTGTAAATAAATATACTAACAACAAAGACAGAAAAAAACTCGGTATACTGCTGCTCACAAAAGAAGTAGTAACTACTGCATAATCTCCTTTGGAGTACTGATGAACCGCACTGTAGATTCCTGCTGGAATAGAAATGAGCAGACTCACCAAAAGAGAGACTCCCATAAGCAATAGCGTAGGTCCTAAATGACTTCCGATCATGACACTGACTGCTTGGGAAGACTTAATGGAATATCCCAGATTTCCCTGTAATAATTGCCCTAGCCAGATAAAATACTGGACATAAAAAGGCTTATCCAGTCCTAATGCAATTTCTTTTGCCTCGATCGCTCCTGCCGACACTCTCGGTCCCTGCATCATTTCTAAGGGACTTCCTACCAGACACATGATCCCATAATCAATGATCGTAATACCGATCAGCACAGGAATGGCGATGAGGATTCTTTTTATGATATATTTTCCCATGGATACACACCTTTCTATTTATCCATCTCACCAGCAGTAAAATGTTCGTTTCTCATCTTTTCCAGATCTCCCCCTGGAATCGCCTGCAAAAGCGCCTGGGTATATGGATGAGCAGGAGAAGTAAAGACTTTTTCAGCTTCACCGATCTCTACGATCTGCCCCTGATACATGACTGCAATCCGGTCACTGACATAATGAACGGCTCCCAATCCATGTCCCACAAAAAGAAGAGTCAGATTCAGTTCCTTCTGCAAACTTTTCAAAAGATTTAAGATCTGCGCCTGAATAGACACATCTAAGGCACTGACAGGTTCATCACACACCAGAAATTCCGGATTTAAGGAAAGAGCTTTTGCAATTCCGATCCTCTGCCGTTGTCCTCCGGAAAACTCATGAGGATACCTGCCCAAGACGCTCTTCGATAGCCCCACCATATCAAGAAGTTTCACAATATCCTGTTCTAGGGTATCCTTCGTAGATATCTTATGATATAACATGGGCTGCGCCAAAATTTCATAAATATGCTTTCTAGGATTTAAAGAGGAATAGGGATCCTGAAATACCATCTGCAGATCTGTGCGGATTTCTTTTTGCTCCCGCTTCTTCATTTCAGACAGAGCTTTCCCTTTATAAAGAACGCTTCCCTCTGTAGGCGATTCCAGCCCCACTAACAACCTGCCTACGGTAGATTTTCCAGAACCGGACTCACCTACCAGTCCCAAGGTTTCCCCTTTTTGAATGGAAAAGCTGACCCCATCTGCTGCTTTTGTATAGCCTGTGATATGGGTAATGATTCCGCCTTTTTGCGGATAATACTTTTTTAAATTTTCAACTTGGATTAAAGGTATGTTGTTCATTTTTTAACCGGCCTTCCAAATGCTAACTCTGAAATTCTTGTTTGCTTACTATACATCTTGCAGTATGCCCCTCACCAAACGCATAATCCTCTTGAGGAGCTGCACATTCCGTCCTGCAATATCGACAACGCTTGGCGAATCTACAACCTACTATATCATCATAATTTTCCGGCACCATTCCTGGTATAGAAAAAAGTTCTCGATCCGGGCGGTCATGAATTGTCGGAACAGAATCAAATAATGCCTGGGTATAAGGATGTTTGGGATCTTCAAGAAGTTCTTTGACCGGGGCTTTTTCGATCAACTGTCCCGCGTACATAACAAGTACCCGATCTGCCATTTCTGCCACTACTCCAATATCATGCGTGATCAATATAATTGACATTCCATTTTCTTTTTGCAATTCTTTCAGTAATTCTATGATCTGAGCCTGAATAGTCACATCTAATGCAGTAGTAGGTTCATCTGCGATCAATAACTTCGGATTACAAGCTAACGCCATAGCGATCATGGCTCTTTGCCTCATTCCCCCGGAAAGAGTATGAGGATAAGTTTTCATCATACGTTTTGGATCCGGCAGCCCAACTTTTTCCAATAGCATTTCTGCTCTTTGAACTGCCTCTTTTTTGGATAAGCCCATATGAATCCGAATACTTTCTGTGATCTGATTTCCTATGGTAAAAACAGGGTTCAGAGATGTCAATGGATCCTGAAATATCATAGTCATCTGATTGCCCCGGATCTTATCTAATGCTTTTTCTTTCATGCAAAGAAGATCCTGCCCTTCAAACAGGATCTTCCCTTCTATCACATCGCCGCCTTTTGAAAGCAGTCCCATAATGGACAGCGAAGTTACACTTTTTCCACAGCCCGACTCTCCTACGATACAGACTGTCTCTCCTTCATCTACATGGAAATCAATATGATCCACACTGACAGTCCTTCCAGAATCTCCTGTAAATGCTGTCGTAAGTCCTTTTACTTCCAACAAATGCGACATATTTTTCTCCTTTATTTTATGATCTCCCATTCATGGACATTATTGAAAAATCCGTAAACATCAACATTGACTCCTGTAAGCCGTTTGCTTACTGCACCCTGACCGCTGATGATATAAGCAGAAAACATAGGAACATCTTCCTGCATTTTCTTATCTACGATTGAATACAATGCTTTGATCTCCTCTACGCTTGCTGCCGTCTGGGTCGCCTCCAACGCTGTGTTTACTTCATCATTATAATATCCTGTCCAGCTGCCTGCACCACTTAAGAGCCATGCCACATCCGGATAAGGATCTAATGGTACATAAGTATACTGCACCGCCATCAGATCATACTCCTTCGTTCCGGCAGTTGTCATAAGGGTTGCCAGATCTACGGTCTGTAATTCAACTTTGATCCCAACCTCTGCCCACTGAGCCATCATGACCTGTGCCGCTTTTACAAAAGTTCCATCTCCGGAATTCACATAAAAACGAAGAGTGGTTGAACCATCCCATCCCGCTTCATCTAACAGTTCTTTTGCTTTCTGTGGATCATAAGAAATCGGGGTAATGCTCTCATCATAGAATGGTCCCGCAGAAGAAAGAAATCCATCCACGATCTCTCCGTGATCTTTCATTAACTGATTCAAGATCTGTTCTCGATCAATGGCATATAAAAGTGCCTGACGAATCCTAGCATCTGTAACATTTTCTGTCTGGATAAAAACGGACTGGTTCGTAACCGGAGAACCATATACCACATTTACATTTTCTAGAGCTTCGATATTTTCATAATCGTCCTGCGGAATCGCTGTCATAGAAGGCAGTGCCACATCGATCTCACCGGACTTTAATCCTGCATATACCTGACTGGAATCCACGATCTTGATATTGAGCTTTTCAATCTTCGGAGCCCCTTTCCAATAATTCGTATTGGCAGTATAAGAAATGTAATGATTGACATCATAATCTGTTAACATATATGGGCCACTTACTACATCCGGATGATTGAACCAATCCAATGTCATTAATTCTTCATCACTATATTGCTCCAAAATATGCTTCGGCAAGGTCAACAGATAACTGGCATAGGCACTCTGAAAAGTAGTCAATGCTATAGGTTCTTTGGTGGTAAACTGAATGGTCTTTTCATCCATGACCGTTACCCCAGCCACACTGGTTGCTCCTTCCGCCACAAAAGGATAATCTTCATCACCAACTCCTTCAAAGCGATATAACATCATAGTAGAATTAGCGATCACCGGACTTGCCAGTTTTAAGAAAGTAAATTCTACATCCTGGGCAGTTACCGGAGTACCATCTGACCAGTTAGCATTTTCATCCAAATGCACGGTAAAATGAATATTATCTTCTGTAGTAATAGAATCTGCTAACATAGGCTGGAAATTGAGCTCTGAATCCAGCTCTATTAATGGCAGAAACTGCAGTCCTGCCGCATATTTATTAATATTTGTCTGATCCATGACAAAGGGATTTACGCCTCCCAGGGAATCTGTAACTCCAACATTTACAATATGATCAGAAACCTGTGCGCTGTTCTCTTCTCCAGAACCACCGCAGCCAACCAAAGCAAATACCATCGCTGATGCTAAAAATAAGCTGATTGCTTTGCGGATTATTTTTCTCATATTTTCTTAACTCCTTTTCTCCTAGTATATCTCTAGGAATTGTTGAAATTATATTACCCCGGGGGATGGTTGTCAATACTTACTACCTGTTTAGCATAGCGCCGGCATGAATTTCGCAAACAAATACAATCCCTCTTCTCCAGCGTTTACTTCATGTTTCACGCCAGCCGGCATGATAGAAATCGTGCCAACTTCATATGCCAATTCAACGCCTGCATTCACGCATACACCGTTTCCTGCAACTACTTCATGAGTTTCTAACTGACCTTCATGAATGTGCTCTCCAATACTGCAATTTGGGACAACATGCACTAAATGATAGCTAAATTTACCCTCTGTATCTTTTGCGGTAATAATATTCTTCTGTTCTACGCCCTCAAATTTCGGATGCTTTGTCCAGGCAATTTTCTCAAAAGAGATCGTCTTATCTGGAAGCTCTAATCTTCCATGTTCAAATGCTTCAAAAACCTTCATTTTAGCGTCTTTCATTTTAATGTCCTCCATCTTATAATTTTTCTAAATGACTTGTTCATTATAAGAAACACACATCTGAAGGTCTTGTAAAAAATTGCGCACCTAATCTATCCCATTTTCGTTTCCGAAGCAATATATTCCATTGGGGAAATTCCCACTATTTTCTGAAAATACCGACTAAAATGGCTTTGATCGTAAAATCCCATCTCCAAAGAGACTTCCACAATAGAATGTCCATCCCTTAACATATCCTGGGCTTTTCGGATCCTCCTTTGCACCTGAAATTGATGAGGTGTTAAGCCAATATCCTGCTTGAATTTCCGAATCATATGATATTTACTTAATGCACTTTCTTGTGCCATCTCATCTATGGTCAGCTCCTCCTCCGGAAAATCTATCAATCTTTGTGTCAGATTTTCCATTGTCTTTTCCACTTCCCTTTTCATTGCTTTGTCTATGGTCTCATTTCTTTCAGTACTTCTCTCCCAGAGCTTTATTAACCTCTCCAAAATACTTTTACGTGCTTCTTCTGTGATGATCCCTTTTTCCATTGCATCAGTTAGGAATTCTTCTATAACCCTTGCTGTTTCTTCTCTAGTATTTTCTTCTAAGAATACTTTTCCCATGCATAGAGAGACCAACTGCGTATTCTCTTCCACCTGTACGGAATGGGGTTCAAAAGGCATGACAAGAAAAGCCTCCCCCGCCTGATATAGGTGCAGGATTCCATTTAAAATAACCTCCACACTTCCCCTTGTAACATAGGAGATCACGTAATGCCTGGCATGGTTGTGAAGTTCAAAATTCTTATTCAGGTTCTCGGATTTCACCAATTCTAATTGATGTTCCTTTGAGTGGTAGTATTGCAATGGGCGTCACCTTTATTATTTTATATTTCCAATCTCTTCAACTGCATAAAGTGGAAGATTGATGAGCCAATCTTCTTTCTTATAATCTGACATGGAACTTCTCACAGATTGTTTCGGATTATATTTTTCTACATATGTTTTTAAACTTTTTGCTCTAAGATTTATCTCTGCTTTTACTTCTAATGGAACAACCATTTCGCCATTATCAATCAAAAAATCAATTTCACAAGTTCCACGTTCATTTGTATAATAATAAACATTTAAAGAATCTTGCGTACAAAGCTGCTGTAATACATATTGCTCTGTCAATGCACCTTTGAATTCAATAAACAAATGATTTCCATTCAACAACACACTTTGGTTTAATCCTGCCATACAACCCAATAGTCCCACATCAAGAATAAACAACTTAAATGCCTTCAAATCTTCATATGCCTTTAAGGGCAGATTTGGTGTCGTTACTCGGCTTACTTTATGCACTAATCCACAGTCAACTAACCACATCAATGCGGCCTCATAATCTTTTGCTCTGCTTCCTTCACGGATCAAACCATATATAAATTTTTTATTTTCTTTTGCCAACTGTGACGGAATACTATTCCAAAGCATTCGTAGTTTCGGCACGATCTCAATAGGTGCATGTTTTGAAAAATCCTGCTCATATGCAGCTAAGATACGTTTTTGTATTTCTCTTACTTCATTAAAATCCTTATTTTCAGAAAATCGCGACACCGCTTCGGGCATCCCTCCCACGAAAAAGTAATATTTTAGATTTTCAATAAAAGTTTGCTTAAATGTAGATACCATGGAGAAGTCCTGCTCGGATAATAATTGCGCAAATCGCTCTTGACCTGTCGCCATTAAAAACTCTTTATATGATAACGGATACAGTTTTAAGAAATCAACTTTCCCCACCGGAAAAGACGTTCCACCATGCAATGCAATTCCCAGTAATGAACCAGCACACATAATGTGATATTGAGGTGCATTTTCATAAAAATATTTTAAACTGGACAATGCCTTTGGCACCTCTTGCACTTCATCAAATATAATAAGTGTATCCTCTGGACAGATTTTTTTCCCCGAATAAAGTTCTAACCCCAATAATAAACGCTCTACATTCAGATCAATAGAAAATAGATCTGTCATTTCAGAATTTGAGTCAAAATTGATATAGACAGTTTCTTTGTATGCAACTTTCCCAAATTCCTTCATAAGCCAAGTTTTTCCTACCTGACGTGCCCCTTCAATGATCAAAGGCTTACGATATTTACTTTCTTTCCATTTAAATAGTTTTTCTATTGCGATTCGGTACATACCATGCCCCCTAAATTACCTTATTTACTTCTAAAATATCATCAAAATACATTTTTTGCAACGTAATTATGTTTTATTCATACATTTTTTACAGCGTAATATTGTTTAAGAACACATTTTTTACATTGTAATTGCGTATTTGTCACCCTAATGCAATAATCCCGGAAACACAATGTTCCCGGGATATCTTCTTTATCACACTTAATATACTATCGTGTGCACATAATTTTATTTTTCCTCCACCAATTCAATATAATGATCGATCAGCTCATAGATCCAATCCTTTAAATTTGAAAATGTAAATCCTAATCCTTCTGCCTTATCCGTGTTGATACTATATTCCGATTCTCCATTATAAGGCGCCTCATCACCGGTATCACTTAAGATTGCTTTGGAACCTGTTTTTCTTTCCACATAATCAATGATCTCTCTTAAAGAAATAGTTCCACTAGAACTTCCATTGATGGCTCCTTGAACGTTTTTATCTGCCAAAAAAGCCATAAATTTTCCTGCTTCATCAGAACGGATAAAACTCATTTGATCATCGATATTGTCAATCTTCATTGGAATAGATTTCATGGTATGTTCCACATAAAAGAGCAATCGCCCTGTATAATCATCTTTTCCAATCGCAAATGGATATCGGACTGCGATCCAGTTTTTATCTCCATATTTCTGCCACAGTGCACATTCTGCCTGCCGTTTTATCTCTTCATAAGGAAAATCAAATCGATTACACCACACAAATTCTTTGCCCAAAGCATCAAAATCTTCTTCTTTTGTATTGAGCTTTTTCGGATCATAAACGGAGGTGCTGGACATATAAATATATTTATCGCAATCAATTGCATCCATGGCATATTTGATGTCATTGGAGCAGTAAGCGATCTTATCGTACACCACATCAAAATGTTTCCCTTTTAATGCCTGTTCCATCTGAACCGGATCCATCCGCTCAACCTGTATTCTGGAAACTGCATCTCCAAAATGATCCTTCGCCATCTGTCTTGTTGCAATTGTCACATCATGACCCTGACGAATAAGTTCCTCCACCATTGGAATTCCAAAAAATCTGGTTCCGCCTAGCACTAAAATTTTCATATTTACCTCTTTCTTCCGAAGGTGATCAAAAACCCAGTAGTTTTTAAAAATGCCTTCTTTTCTTTCATTATTTTTTCTTTCATCTGCCCCCAATTTTGGGTAAGTTGCTCGGCTTCCTCTCTCGTTAATCCACGATTTGTTAATACTTCCACTGCAATCCTGTCACCTTCCGTATTATCTTCTTTCCAGCCTTTTTCCTGCACATAAGCCGCTTGCAATCTATTGTATTCATCCTCATTTCTAGGATCCGCGAACTTTACTTTATCCTGCATACGCACTTCAATATCCCGAATTCCTAAATCCTTCAAAAGAAAAGGAAGCCGTATGCCTACTGCATAATCCCTATCCTTTTTTTCAAGCTCAGTCGTCCAATATTTTCTCTGTATTTCTGTCATGAGCATGGAAGCATAATCCATTCCCTCTATGTAAGTTCCTGCGTTATCCAATTCCCTGTCTACCTCAATACAAACGATCAGCCCGCCTGTTTTCAGGGAATCGACCATATTTTTTAATGCCTCTTTCGGCTTAGACAGCTCCCGCAAAAATGCCTGGCAGATGACCATATCATACTGTTCTGTTTCCTGATGATCATACGCATCTTTACATAAAAACTTAACTGGAAATTTTGCGTCTGCATATATACTTTTTGCTTCTTGGATCATAACTTCACTGATATCGATTCCCGTATAAGTACTTCCCTCCGTCAAAAAAGGCATAATAAGCCCAGCCAAGTAACCATTTCCACATCCAAGATCAAGCACATCCACTTTCTGTTCAATTTTCCAGACCTTCCGTACAAGAAACTCCATGTAATCTAAATTCCACAATTCAAACCTTGAATTATGAATATAATGCAGTTTATCTTTCCAATATTCCGCCGTTTCTGTTCTCCTGGAAAAATAGTCATTTTTAATTGGCTGCAATCCAAGGATCTGATCCGTCGTCACTCCGAAAAATTTTGCCAAGGCTATAACATATTTGACATCCGGCACTGCCATTCCTGTTTCCCATTTGCTGATAGTCTGAAAGGAAACTCCTATCACCTCTGCCAGATAGCTCTGGGTGATTCCTCTGGATTTGCGTAGTTCAAAAAGATTAAGTGTAATCAAGATAGTTCAACCTCCTGGGATCATACTAACATATAATCTATTGTTTTTACATCAATCTGAATTGGAAATTATTCTCCTCTAGGGAGAAACAAAAAAACCCCGGAAACATAATGTTTCCGGGGTATATGTATCCTATGACACTAAGTGTTTACTGATTAGCAAACTCCCTGAGCCAGCATAGCATTTGCAACTTTTTCGAAACCTGCAATGTTAGCACCAGCTACATAGTTGCCTTCCATTCCGTAACGTTTTGCAGCGTCATCAATGTTATGGTAAATGTTAACCATGATCTGCTGTAATTTAGAATCAACTTCTTCAAATGTCCAGCTTAATCTCTCAGAGTTCTGAGTCATCTCTAATGCAGAAGTAGCTACACCACCTGCGTTAGAAGCTTTACCACAGATGAACCATACACCGTTCTCCTGTAAGTATTTTGTAGCATCTAATGTAGTAGGCATGTTTGCACCTTCACATACTGCTTTACATCCGTTAGCTACTAACTGTTTTGCATCGTCTAATAATAACTCGTTCTGAGTAGCACATGGAAGAGCGATATCACATTTGATCTGCCATACTCCACGTCCTTCATGATATTCAGCGTTTGGACGAGCTGCAGCGTACTCTGTTAAACGAGCACGTTTTACTTCTTTTACTTCTTTTAATAATTCAACATCGATTCCGTCTGGATCGTAGATCCATCCTGTAGAATCAGAACAGGTAACAACTTTTGCACCCATCTGCTGTGCTTTCTGAATAGCGTAGATTGCTACGTTACCAGCACCAGAAACTACGCAAACTTTACCTTCCATAGACTCGCCATGGCATTTCATTAATTCCTGTGTGATGTAAAGTAATCCGTAACCTGTAGCTTCTGTACGAGCTAAAGATCCACCGTATGTTAATCCTTTACCTGTTAATACACCTTCGTACATTCCACGGATTCTCTTGTACTGTCCGAACATGTAACCGATCTCTCTTGCGCCAGTTCCGATATCACCAGCTGGAACGTCAACATCTGCTCCGATATATTTGCAAAGCTCTGTCATGAAGCTCTGGCAGAATGCCATGATCTCTCTGTCAGATTTTCCCTTAGGATCGAAGTCAGAACCACCTTTACCACCACCGATTGGAAGGCCTGTTAAGGAGTTCTTGAAGATCTGCTCGAAACCTAAGAACTTGATAATACCAATGTTTACTGAAGGATGTAATCTTAATCCTCCCTTGTATGGTCCAATTGCATTGTTGAACTGTACACGATATCCAACGTTAACCTGAACCTGTCCCTTATCATCTACCCAAGGTACACGGAATTTAAACTGTCTGTCAGGCTCAACAATTCTCTCTAAAAGAGCTTCTCTTTTATAGAGTTCTTCATTTGCGTCGATTGCTGGACGTAATGATTCTAATACTTCCTCTACAGCCTGTAAGAATTCTGGCTCGGAAGCGTTTTTTGCTTTTACTTTCTCAAGTACTTCATCTACATATGACATACTATATATCTCCTTTTCGCAAAATTATTGTATACATCAACACTGCTATTGTATATGAAAATGAATAAATGTACAAGAAAAATTTGCAATTTTTCTATAACAAAAATTCATCTTACCTATCATCCTCTTTTATAGAATCCCAGCTTTGGTACTGACTTTCCTCAGTTTCATCCCAATAAACGATGTTAAAGTAATCCACCAATTTTGCAAGTGCATAAATTAAAACTGTCATTTCCTGTTCAGAAAGACCGTCTTTTGCATGCTCCATGATCTGCCGGTGGAACTGCTCGTGATGATAATAGGCTGTTTTTCCTTTTTCCAAAAGAAATGCCTTAACTACGCGCTTATCATCTACGCTTCGTTTTCGCTCCACATAGCCTTTCTTCTCAAGAGCGTCCATTGCCTTAGTTAAAGTTCCCATGGTAATATCCAAGCTTTTAGCAATTTCGCTCATCTTCTTAGGCTCTGCAACACCTACTGCTTCAATTATATGCATATCGTTAACCGAAATATCCTTAAACTCCTCAGTGATCAGATATTTGGCTTCACTTTCCAATATATTCTTAAATACCTGAACTAATAGTTCATTTAAATTTTCGTCAAGTGTCATGTTTCCCTCTCTATCTATTACCAGGAGAGTACACAAGCTCCCCAGGTAAGTCCTGCACCAAATCCTGCAAGAACAATTTTGTCTCTGGCTTTTATCATACCATCTTTACAAACTTTATCAAGTAAAATCGGCACACTTGCCGCAGAAATATTTCCACAATCCTGAATATTGGTAGGGAATTTCTCCATTGGCTGATCAAGACGCTTTGCCACGGACTCAATGATTCGCAGGTTTGCCTGATGAAGGATATAATAAGAAACTTCGTCCGCAGCCACTCCAGCCTGCTCTAATGCCTCATTAATGGCTGCCGGTACAGTCTTTACAGCAAATTTATATACAGCCTGACCTTCCATATGTACGTAAGACAATGGAGCCGGCTCTTTTCCGGAAAATGGATTGCTGGTGTTTCTGTTTACACAGGATAATACCATACCATCTTTGCCTTTTGCGCCCTGAACCATTCCTAAGACACAATCTTCTTCATCACTTACTACTACAGCACCTGCACCGTCCCCGAACAGTACACAGCTGCTTCGATCGTTCCAATCCATCAGCTTGGAAAGAGTCTCTGCTCCGATCAAAAGAGCTTTCTTGGATCCGCCTGCTTTCATGTATGCATCAGCAATTGCCATGTCAAATAAAAAGCCTGAGCAGGCAGCATTAATATCAAATGCAACTGCATTATCAGCCCCGATCTCTGCCTGCACCTGGGCAGACAGCATAGGGATGATCTGATCAGAAGAAACGGTCGCTGCAATAATGAGATCCAATTCTTCCGGCTTAACGCCTGCATCTTCCAGTGCTCTTTTTGCGGCAACAACGCTCATGGAAGTGGTAGTTTCTTCTGTTGCGATATGTCTTTTTCTAATTCCTGTACGAGTGGAGATCCACTCGTCAGAAGTATCCATTATTTCTGCCAAATCCTGATTAGTTACGATGCGTTCTGGAAGACAACTTCCTGTTCCTATAATTTTCACGACACGTTCTCCTTTTTCTCTCAGATCAAAAATGATCTGCTTTTCTATATTTAGAACTTACGGAAACGCCCATAGCGTTCTTCACGCAGTTCTTCCTCAGTCATAGTTTCTCTTTTCTTTAAAAAGGCTTTCATATTGCCTTTCATATAATTTGCAATAGAAGTTAATGCATCATCATCTGCAGTTCCGTATTCCGGAATGATATCTTCGATGATTCCCAGCGTTTTCAGATCCTGGGCTGTAATATGCATAACATCAGCTGCTTCTTTTGCTCTGCTTCCGTCTTTCCATAAAATAGAAGCAAAACCTTCTGGTGAAAGGATCGCATAAGTTGCATTTTCCATCATCCATACTTCATTTCCTACTGCAAGAGCTAACGCTCCGCCGCTTCCGCCTTCGCCGATCATTAAGCAGAGTACCGGTACTTTTAAGCCGGACATCTCATAAAGATTACGGGCGATAGCTTCTCCCTGTCCATTCTGCTCTGCTTCAAGACCTGGATATGCTCCGGACGTATTTACGAAAGTGATGATCGGACGTCCGAATTTCTCTGCCTGCTTCATAAGACGCAGAGCTTTTCTGTAACCTTCTGGAGAAGGCATTCCATAATTGTGATCCATACAAGCCTGCAGGTCACGCCCCTTGTTTACACCGATCACAGTAACCGGCTGGCCATCCAAGTATGCCACACCACCGATAATGGCTGGATCATCCCGATAAGCACGGTCTCCATGGAATTCCATGAAATCATCAAAGATAGCGTTAATATATTCTACAGCCCCCAGACGTTTTACCTGACGGACTTCTTTTACTTTATCCCAAGCTAAGAGCGGATTTGTTTTAACTGCTCTTTCCTTCATAAGCTCTGTTGGCTCATAAATATCATCATCACGAAGTGGATCAAAATTAGTAAATCCTTTTACCGGACGATGCATTTTTAAGATCTGGTATAAGGTCATTTTCAACTGATCTCTGGTAACGATAGCATCTACAAAACCATGCTCAAGCTGAAATTCTGCTCTCTGAAATCCTTCCGGAAGTTTCTGACCAATGGTCTGCTCAATTACTCGTGGTCCTGCAAAACCGATCAATGCTCCCGGCTCTGCCAGAATGATGTCTCCTAACATTGCAAAACTTGCTGTTACACCACCTGTAGTAGGATCTGTTAATACTGGAACATATAAAAGTCCTGCTTCAGAATGTTTCTTAAGTGCTGCAGAAGTCTTTGCCATCTGCATTAAGGAAACGATTCCCTCCTGCATTCTGGCTCCACCAGAACAGCAGAATAAGATAACAGGTAATTTCTTTTCTGTTGCCCTTTCTACTGCTGCAGTGATCCTTTCGCCTACTGCATAACCCATACTTCCCATAAAGAATCTGGCATCGATCACCCCTAAAACGGTCTTTTCGCCGTAAATGCTGGCTTCTCCGATCAGAACACCTTCGGTAAGTCCTGTTTTTTCCTGAACCTGTTTTAATTTATCTTCATACCCTTCAAACTGTAACGGATTGTTTCCCTGAACCTCTTCTAACCATGGCTCAAAGCTCATAGAATCTGTTACCATTTTAATACGGTTTTTTGCACGAACACGGAAATAATATCCACATTCATAACATACATATTTTCCCTTTACTACCCTCTGTTTAAAAAGTTCTTTTCCACAGGAAGGACAAGTCAGCATCTCTGGTGCTGAATCCTTTGCAGTTTCTTTTCCTGCAGTTTTTACCTCTGCTGATTCTTTTGATTTATTAACAGTTGCATATTTTTTCCCGAAAAGATTGATCTGTTTCATTTCTATCACCCTATCCAATCGCAAAGGTCAATTCAGCCATGCAGACTACTTTTCCATCTACATAAGCGGTGGCTTTTCCTACACCAATTGGTCCTTTTACTTTAATGATCTCTGTTTCCAACATAAGTGTATCTCCAGGCAGAACTTTCTGCTTGAATTTTGCAGAATTGATTCCTGCAAAGTAAGCAGTCTTTCCTTTCCATTCCTCCTTGGAAAGGATCGCTACTGCTCCTGTCTGTGCTAATGCTTCAATGATCAGCACTCCCGGCATAACCGGATTTCCCGGAAAATGTCCGGTAAAATGTCCCTCTGAAAAAGTAACATTTTTCTTAGCTACTGCCCGAACGCCAACTTCTAATTCTTCTACGGTATCGATAAGAAGAAATGGATGACGATGTGGCAGGATTTCCATGATCTGACTTGTATTTAAAATTGACATATTAACCCTCGTATTTTTTAATTAAGATACTTGCATTGTGACCACCAAAGCCTAAGGAGTTGCTTAAAGCATATGGAACTTCTTCTTCGTAAGATTCCTTACAGTAATTTAAGTCCATTTCCTCATCTGGGGTCTCATAACCTACTGTTCTATGAATAAAACCTTCTTCTACTTCCTTAACACAGGTGATAAATTCAACTGCACCTGCTGCTCCTAATAAATGTCCGATCATAGATTTTGTGGAATTTATCTTTAACGCCTGGGCATGCTCCCCAAATGCCAGACGGATCGCTCTTGTTTCAAAAAGATCGTTGTGGTGAGTTCCAGTTCCATGAGCATTGATGTAAGTGATCTCTTCTGGATTTACAAATGCATCTTTCATTGCATTTTCCATAGCTCTTGCTGCGCCTGATCCACTTTCTTCTGGAGAAGTGATGTGGTAAGCATCTGCAGAACATCCATATCCTACAACCTCTGCATAGATCTTAGCTCCTCTTGCTTTTGCGTGCTCTAATTCCTCTAACACTACAACACCAGCACCTTCACCCATAACGAAACCGCTTCTGTTCTTATCAAATGGAAGAGAACATCTCTTTGGATCTTCAGAAGTAGATAATGCTGTTAATGCCTGGAAACCTGCAATACCTAATGGACATACAGCACCTTCTGTTCCACCTGCAAACATAATGTCTGCTTCACCATGCTGAACACTTCTAAATGCTTCACCGATTGTATTCGTTCCTGTTGCACAAGCTGTTACTACGTTAATATTTTTTCCCTTTAATCCAAACTGAATAGAAACGTTTCCAGCTGCCATATTTGAGATCATCAGTGGTACGAAAAGAGGATTTACTTTGGATGGTCCTTTTTCTACCAGCTTGCTGTGTTCACGTTCCATGGCCGGAATACTTCCGATACCGGAACCAATCGCACAACCTACCATGTATGGATCTTCTTTTTCCATATCCAGTCCAGAATCTTCCATAGCTTCCTTTGCAGCGGCTACTGCGTACTGAGAAAATAATTCCATACGCTTTGCAGCCTTGAAATCCATATAATTCTTTCCTTCAAACCCTTTTACTTCTGCTGCAAGTTTGCTCTTATAATCAGTGGTATCAAAACGGGTGATCTCACCGAAACCAATTGTTCCTTCTTTCACGTTTTTCCAGAATTCTTCTACACTTAAACCGATTGGAGTAATGGCTCCCATTCCGGTTACTACAACTCGTCTGCCCATATTTCTTTCCTTTCCTATTAAGCCATGCCTCCATCTACAGACAATACCTGACCAGTGATATAATCAGAGTCTGCTGATGCCAGAAACAGTACTGCTTTTGCTACGTCTGCTGTTTTTCCAGGTCTTCCCATTGGAATCTGTTTTAATAATGCTTCTTTTGCATTTTCTGGGATCGCGTCTGTCATTTCTGTTGAAATGAAACCTGGTGCTACTGCGTTTACATTGATTCCTCTGCCTGCTAATTCTTTTGCAACTGCTTTGGTCAGTCCGATCACGCCGGCTTTGCTGGCTGAATAATTTGCCTGACCTGCATTTCCCATAACACCGGAAACGGAAGAAATATTAACGATCTTTCCGCTTCTCTGTTTTAATAAATAACGGGATGCATGACGGATCACGTTGAAACAACCTTTCAGGTTGGTATCTAATACAGCATCAAAATCATTTTCACTCATGCGCATGATCAGTCCATCTCTGGTGATTCCTGCGTTATTTACGATGATATCCAATCGACCGAATTCTCCGATGATGTATTCGATCATTTTCTGACATTCTTCAAAATCAGATACATTACAGCCGTATGTAACAGCATTTCCTTGATTCTCTTTAATTTCTGCAACTACCTGCTCTGCTGCTTCTTTAGAACCATTATAGTTTACGATTACGGTAGCTCCTGCCTGAGCTAAAGTCTTTGCAATTTCCTTGCCAATTCCGCGGCTTGCGCCGGTAACAAGGGCGATCTTATCGGTTAACATACTTATTAAAATCCTCCATAGTATCAATATTTACAGCAGTTACGTCTCTGTTGATTTTCTTCAAGAAACCACATAATGTACGTCCTGGTCCGATCTCTACGAACTCATCTGCACCATCTGCGATCAGTCTTTCTACGGTCTGCTGCCATTTTACTGGGGCACATACCTGTTTTGCCAACAACTCTTTGATTGGCTCTTTTGTGGTAACGTAATCTGCAGTTACATTTGCCAGATATGGAATCTGAGGATCATTTACGTTAACCTCTGCAAGACTTTCTTCTAATTTAATTCCAGCTTCCTTTAACATCTGAGAATGGAACGGTCCACTTACTTTTAATGCTACAACTCTTTTTGCTCCGGCTTCTTTACATCTTTCTCCGGCTTTTTCTACAGCTTCCTGTGCACCTGTAATAACGATCTGTCCAGGGCAGTTATAGTTTGCAACGGAAACCACCTGATTCATCTCTTCTGCGGTCTTTGTGCAGATCTCGTCGATTATAGCTCCATCCAGACCTAATACAGCACTCATTGCTCCACCAGTTGGAACTGCCTCCTGCATATAGATTCCTCTTTTTCTTACAAGAGCGAAAGCGTCTTCCATGGAAAGAACGCCTGCTGCGATCAACGCTCCGTATTCACCAAGACTTAAACCTGCAGTTACATCTGCTTCGATTCCTTTTAAACGAAGTGCTGTAAAAATTGCGGCTTCTGTGGTTACCATAGCGATCTGTGTATACTCTGTGATATTGATCTGATCATTTTCTGTAAAACACAATGCTGGAATATCTAAACCTGTTACTTCACTTGCCTTTTCATAAATTGCCTTTACTTCCGGCATAGTGTCATAAAACTCTTTGCCCATTCCAACGTACTGCGCTCCCTGTCCTGGAAACATAAATACACGTTTTCCCATAATCGACTCCTTTTTCTGCAATCTATTAGGCATAAGAGAAATTTCCCTTATGCCAGTGTCTTAATTATCTAAATTTAATAATTTTGCTCCGGTCATGAAATCTGCGATGATCTCTGCACAGCTTTCCTGCTTAGTGATCAGACCAGCACTCTGTCCAGCCATTACGCTTCCTAATTTCACGTCACCTTCTACTACAGCTTTTCTCAAAGCTCCCAGAGTAAGTCTTTCTAATTCATCCAGACTTGCTCCTTCTTTTTCCATCTTTAAATACTCTCTTGTCATCTGATTGCGAAGTACGCGGATCGGATGACCGGTAGAACGACCTGTTACCTCAGAATCGATATCTTTTGCTTTGATTATTCGTTCCTTATAATTCTCATGAACGATAGATTCTTTGGATACTACAAATCGTGTTCCTACCTGAATTGCTTCTGCACCTAATGCAAACGCTGCCGCAAATCCTCTTCCGTCTGCGATTCCGCCTGCTGCGATAACCGGAATGTTCACTGCGTCAACTACCTGTGGAACCAGGGTCATGGTTGTCTGTGCTCCGATATGTCCACCGGACTCAGTTCCTTCTGCGATAACCGCATCTGCACCGCCACGCTCCATCATCTTTGCAAGGGCTACACTGGCTACTACAGGAATGATCTTAACTCCTGCGTTTTTCCAGAGTTCTATGTATTTTCCTGGGTTACCAGCGCCTGTGGTTACGACAGGAACTTTTTCTTCCACGATAACCTGTGCGATCTGATCTGCTTCCGGATTCATCAACATAACGTTCACACCAAATGGACGGTCTGTCTTTGCTTTTACCTGACGGATCTGATCTCTTACCCACTCTGCTGGAGCTCCACCTGCGCCGATGATTCCAAGACCACCTGCATTAGAAACGGCACTTGCCAGCTCATGAGTTGCTACCCATGCCATACCACCCTGAATAACCGGGTATTCAATTCCAAGAAGTTCAGTAATTCTTGTTTTCATTATGCTTCCACACCTTTGTTTTTCAGATAATCCATTACTTCTCCAACTGTTGTAAGTTTCTCTAAATCTTCAGAAGGGATCTCTGTTCCGAACTCTTCTTCCATAGACATGATCAGTTCGAATAAATCTAAGGAATCTGCTCCTAAATCATCTTTAAAACTTGTTGCTTCTGTAATTCCTGCTGCATCTACTCCTAACTGGTCTGCGATCATTTCTTTCATTTTTTCTAACATAATCTTTTCTCCTTTAATCTGTGCTTTTCTCTTTTCTTTGATTTCGAAACATTTTGACAATCAAAATATTTACTTTGCAAAGTATATTCTCGCTGGAAAGAATTGTCAATAGCTTTTTTAAAAATATTTTGATTAGCAAACTATTTTAACAGTTTGTTCATAATTAGGACAAAAATGGACTTGGACAAAGTTCGTTGTCCTTTTTTATACGTTTATGGTATAATGAGCGCAAGCGAGCTTGGGAGAGCGAAGCTCTCACACAACGAGCGGCGAAATGCGACCACAAGCTTTGCTTGTGGTATAATCTGTAAAGACAGATATATTAAGGAGGTTTTATAGATGGAAAGCAATAACATTGTCACCCTTTATCATGGTTCCAAATCTGGTATCCAGGGCAATATTGCTCCGATCAGCCGCGGAAGATGTGATTTCGGACGAGGTTTTTATATGGGTACAGACCGCACACAACCTCTTACCCTTATCTGTAATTATGAAAACTCTAAACTTTACACTTTAAAAGCCAATCTATCGGGACTAAAGATTTTAGATATAGAGGTCGGTCTAGACTGGGCACTGCTTGTAGCATACAATCGTGGTAAAATGGAATCTATAAAGGGAACTTCTATTTACAATCATTTTAAAAATCTCACAGATGGATATGATATGGTAATCGGTTATATTGCTAATGATCGAATGTTCACAGTTCTTGATCGATTTTTCAGAGGAGATATTACCGATGCAGCATTGATCCATAGTTTATCTGCATTAAAGCTTGGTAAACAATATGTCGCCATTACTGAGAAGGCATGTTCCCAAATTCAGATTATAGAAGAAACAGCATTATCTGCTAATGACCTGGAGACACTAAAAATAGCAAGTGAAAAAAATCGTAAACAGGGAATCGCCTTAGCAGATGAGATATGCAGAAAATATCGCCGAGAAGGCAGATTCTTTGACGAAATCTTAAAGGTGGGTGAATGAGATGACTTTAGACAGTTTCCAATTTCAACTTTGTGATATTCAGGGACGCTTATTTGAATTGAGTGTAAAGAAAAGATATGATTCAGCTTCTTTTATACAAACCTTTATGACAAGCCGATGTGCTGCGGCTCTTGATGATATCTATGACCGCCTACAATGGGCCGGCGAAGAATATATCCTAGAAGAACTTAACGATGAAGTGAAGGGACTGGCACAATCCCAAAACCAATTCTCCACGGAGGTTATGTATTGGGCAGGATATCTTTACCGCTATTGGCACTTTTATACGGGACATAGCAGTAAAGATATCTACAGGATTGCGGATTCCAAAACCATGAATGAATCCTGGCTTGGATTCCATACCCTCGACAATGAGATGGCAATTGATAATTTGATAGAGATATACGACCAGAAAAAAAGCGCCAAATATTAAGATTAGGGTGTCAAAAGGGCTAGAAAAACCAACCCTTTTGACACCCTAATCATATTCATTTATTTCTCCGCAATCTCTTTCACATATCCTAATGCCTTATTCACTGGTGGCAGCGAGATCAAGATCATGGTGATCAAAGCTTCCAGACCAATATATGCGCCATTGTATGCCAGAGAGTAAACTACTGCGCTGTTGAAGAATTCCGGTGTATAGGTCGCAAAAAAGATCCAACCGGACAGGAATGTAAAGAAATATCTTCCCAACACACCTGCTAAGTATCCCTTGATCAGTCCGTGTTTTGACTTAGAAAAGATTCCGGATAATCCCAGCGCACCAAATGCAAATACATAATCCAATAACATCTGTGGGAAGCTGATGATATAAGGATCGATGATCAGCTGTAAGATACCATAAGCGATAGCGGTGGTAAGACCAGCTCCCAGCCCATACCAATAACCGATCAGCACGATAAAAAGCATACTGAATAAGGTCACAGAACCGCCCATTGGCATATTCACAACTTTTAACATAGAAGTAACCATTGCAAGTGCGATTGCCATAGCGGAAAATGCCAACTGTTTTGCGGTTAATTTTTTCCCTTTTCCAAAGATTGCACATCCAGCCAGAAGAATGACCACCATACAGAGTACCAGTGCGGTATATCCTGCAGTAGTGAGCTGATAACTGGTTCCCCATTCATCCGTGACTGCTTTTGCAAAAATTGATAGTAACATAAAAAAGTCCTCCTTTGCATATCTGCTAGGAGGACTCTATAATCCTTATCATGCTTCCTTACGCCAGTATTACCTGGTTCAAGTAGTGAGGGTCGATCTTACATCATCTCAGCCATAGGGCACCCCTAGCAAATCTTATTCATTTAAATCTGTCACAAAAATCTGCGACGATATCTTTTCCGATATAAAAGGATATTACACTTCTTATCAATCGTCAAGTATTTTCTATGTAGATTAATCCAGAATCATGTTCATGCAGCCATAGATTCCTGCATCATTTCCAAGGGAAGCCAGTTCAAATCTGGTATCACGGCAAGCATGGAAAGATGTCTCAATAAAATGCTTCTGAATAGTATCGATGAGGATCTGTCCTGCTTTGGAAACGCCACCACCGATTACGATAACTTCTGGATTAACAACACAAGCCATATTGGAAAGTGCGCCACCTAAGATCTGTCCTAATTCATCAACCAGATCCATAGCTACTTCGTCTCCTGCTTTTGCTTCATCGAAAATATCCTTTGCTGTTAACTCGCTAAATTTAGAAAGAGAAGTATTTTCAGCTGTTTTTGCAAGCTGTCTCTTTGCCATACGAACGATTCCTGTTGCGGATGCATACTGCTCCAGACATCCATACTGTCCACAGTTACAAGCTTCGATCTCATCTGGATTCACAGTGATGTGTCCAATCTCTCCACCGGCTCCATTAGATCCGGCTACGATCTTGCCACCTACGATGATTCCACCACCTACACCAGTTCCTAAAGTAACCATAATGACATCAGTGCTTCCTTTTGCACCGCCCTGCCACATTTCGCCTAAAGCTGCTACGTTAGCATCATTACCAACCTTTACGGTTAATCCTGTTAAAGCAGCTAACTCTTCTCCAACATTCATTCTTCCCCAGCCTAAGTTTACACAGCCGTTTACCACGCCGTCACTGGTTACAGGTCCTGGAACACCGATTCCTACACCCTGTACTTCACTCTTGCTGATAGCTTCCTGAGCAAGTTTATTGTCAATAGACTGAGCCACGTCAGATAAAATGTTCTTTCCGCCATTCTCTGTATTAGTCTTGATCTCCCATTTATCTAAGAGTTTTCCAGATGTCTCGAAAAATCCCATCTTGATCGTTGTTCCCCCGATATCTACTCCAAAACCATATTTCTTCATATTATAATTCCTCCCAAATTATTCTGCACTTCTATAAGGCAGTTTTTCACGATCATTCATGCTATTTATTTCATGAAATATGCTTTAAAAATTATACCATAATCTTATCTATATTTCCATGAAAAATACCACATAATTTATAGAAAATTTTCGCTCTTGACCACCTTATTCCAACTGCCACCTGCAGAGTCCAGAACCTAGTCACCTTCCGCTGGCAGGTTCTGCTCTTGAACATCTCCTATTTGATCTTGCTCCTGGCCATCTCCAGCTTGGTCTCCTCCGGCTTGATCTTGTCCGGTCTGCTCTCCTCCGGTTTGTTCTCCGGTCTGGCCTTCTCCAGCTTGATCTTGTCCGGTCTGGCCTCCTCCGGCTTGATCTCCGGTCTGCTCTCCTCCAGTTTGTTCTTGTCCCTGACCTGCTCCGGCTTGCTCTTGTCCCTGGTTTTCTCCGGTCTGGCCTCCTCCGGCTTGATCTTGTCCCTGGCCTTCTCCGGTCTGCTCTCCACCAGTTTGCTCTTGTTCTTGCTGCTCTCCGGTCTGACCCTGCTCTCCACCAGTTTGCTCTTGCTCCTGACCTTCACCTCCGGTCTGGCCTTCCATGCCCTGCTGATTCGCTTCCTGCCGCTCTTGCTGTTGTTGTTCCTGTTGCGCCTGCTGTTCCTGCTGGAACTCTTCGGAAAGCTGGGCATACGGCAAGAATTCCACCGCTGGCAGATCTGCATGGATCTCTTCCATATAATTCTTCCAAATCCGTCCTGGATAAGTATTACCACTTAGATCCTCAATCTCCTGCGGCATATCACAACCAACCCAGACACTGGTGGTATAGTATCTGGTATAACCTACAAACCAACCATCTTTATGAGAGTTGGTAGTTCCTGTCTTACCGGCGCAAGGCATATTTTCCAGTTTCATGTTGCGCGCAGTTCCGCTTTCCATAGTGGTCTTCAGAACGTCCGTCATCATTCGCGCCGCTGTTTTATCATATATCTGCTTTTCTACTGGTCGGGATACATATACCAGATTTTCATCCGAATCAATGATCGCCTCAATACAGGTTGGTTCCCGATAGACTCCATCGTTTACCAACGTTGCGTAGCCGGATGCCATTTCCAGTGCAGACATTCCCGTAGTAAATCCTCCTAATGCGGTTGCCAGTACTTTATCCGATTCTCGAATATCCGAAAAATTCATCTTCTTAAGATATGACAGACCAACTTCCGGTGATAGTAGCTCATACAACTGCCATGCAATAGTATTTAAGGAATGTTCTACTGCAAAACGCAGTGTTACGTCCCCATAATATCGTCCCGTGGAATTTTCCGGTCCGTCTTTTAACTCATGATCATTGATCACGGTATCCGGCGAATAACCTTTTTCAAAAATAGGTGTATATACCAGTAATGGCTTAATAGAACTTCCCGGCTGTCTGTGACTCTGATATGCACGGTTTAAAGTGTAGGTGGAAAAATCCTGATCCCTTCCCCCTACGATCGCAACTACATAGCTTGTCGTATTGTCAATACACACCGCAGAGCCCTGCATTTTATAGACTCCGTCTTCGCCCACTTCTGTAAAACTCGCCAGTTCCGAATCTACTGCTTGCTGCAAAAGTTCCTGTTTTTCCATGTCAAAAGTCGTATAGATCTTATAGCCACCTGTATATAATTTCTTACGACACTCTTCATACAACTGGGAGTAAGCCTCATTATAAGCCTCTTCCTCTTCCTCAGATTCAAAATAATACTGGAACTGAAAACCTTCATTCTCCATCAATGCTCTGGTTGCACAATAATATGTATAGGTATCCACATAATTGTTCATTGTGGTACCCTTGCTCTGCGCCGGATTCAAAACGATCTCTTCTGCTAGCGCAGCTTCATATTCCGCCTCGGTGATCACACCATCCTCATACATATTCTTAAGGATCCTGTCACGACGCTCCAAGGTATGCTCTGGGTAAACCAGAGGGTCATAGTATAGAGGACTGTTCGGGATCGCACACAAAAATGCTATTTCCGATACACTGAGCTCACCCAATTCGCAATTAAAATAACCACGACAGGCAGCCTGAATCCCATAATATCCATTGGAAAAATAAATATTATTGAGATAAAATTCCATGATCTTGGTCTTACTATATCGCTTTTCAAGCTCCATAGCCACAAACATCTGCTGTACCTTGTACTGCCAAGTCGTACTATGTTCCAAATACATCAACTTTGCAAGCTGCATGGTAATGGTACTGCCACCCTGAGTGATCTTCTTCTTATCCATAATGTCTAATGCTGCACGAACAATAGCTTTATAATCTACCCCCTTATGGGAATAAAACTTCTTATCTTCGATACTAATGACCGCATCGACAAATAATGCCGGAATATCTTCATATTCTACATAATCTGCTTCTACTTCCGTTTGTAGTTCCTGTATCAGGTTCCCGCTGGAATCATATACTGTACTAGTCTTGGCTGGAACAAAGTCACTTTCCGTAGAGCCCATGACCATAATACGTGCTTCTTTTTGCAGGGCTTCTACTTCTTCTGCATAGCCACTGCCAAAATAGTATCCGATCGCACCTAGAACAAGAAGGATCAAAACCACCTGTATTTTTACAAAAAACCAGAATACTCTATGCTTTTTCTGCTTCTTTTTCTTCTTTTGCTTAGTCATATTCTCTCCTTTGAATCTATCCGGCTCTATTGTATCCTTTTTAGCCATTTTATGCAACAAACCGACAGAGCTTTTCTGTCGGTTTGCTTATTCTTTGCCATCAGTCAGCGTATTTTTGTCTTCTGACTTCTGCACATTATTCCATTTGTCTGCCTAAAAACTGCGCTGCAGTCTGGGCGATCTGCTTCATGGCATCTGGCTGCCAATTCTCATCTTTTCCACATATAACAACTGACCCGATCGTATCCCCACTGCTTATGATAGTGGTCATTGCCTCTGCAAAAAAATCTTTCTCATCATCTGCCGTAATCTTGATGAGATTATTCTCTTTCTTGCTGGCTACCATTGTCTTTCTACCATCAATTAACTCCGTCAGACTAACATCCAAAGGCTTTCCCTCAAACTCTTTCTTCTTAGGACCTGCTGCCGCGATCACATAATCACGATCTGTAATGCATACTAACTTTCCAGTGGTAGCTGCAATGCTTTCCGCATATCCAGAAGCAAACTCGCTTAACTCCCCAATCGGAGAATATTTTTTCAGCATGACCTCCCCTTCCCGATTGGTAAATATTTCCAAAGGATCTCCTTCACGAATTCTCATGGTTCTTCTGATTTCCTTCGGCACAACGATTCTTCCAAGATCATCTATACGGCGTACAATTCCTGTTGCTTTCATCACATTTTCCTCCAAATTTGCTAACTTTGTTAGTTTTTTGCTATAGAGTTAGTATGTGGAAATGCTGGGGATTTATACTTTCTCACTATAAGAAACTGAAACTGATGATTATATATTTTCATTTTTTAATTATTTTCTTGCTCTATTTTTATCGCTCATTTTATCGCTCATTTTTCGCTCACTTTTCGTTCATTTTTCGTTCATTTTGACTCTTATTTCGTTCATCTCATATTTCTTACCTACATGTGTCATCATATTTAATTATATGATGTTGGGGTCAAAAGCCCCACTATAGCACTTTGAAAAATTTATATATTTTGTAGCAAACACAAGCCTCTTTAATCCTTTAGGTGTATAATAGAGATAACTTATGAAAGAAGGTATTCTCTATGTCATTCAAAGAAAATTCATGTCAACAAATATCAATAACAGATAGTTTTTCTACTTTAACTGCCAGAGAGCAGAAAGCATTAGAAAAATCATGGGCAAAGGTTTTTGCAGATGAAATTTTTCCTGCTATTGATGAACAGCGATTTTCTGTTTTATATAGTAATAAGGCATCCAGACCAAATACTCCAGTAAATGTAATTGTTGGTGCACTTATTATTAAAGAGCTGTTTGATTACTCGGATGATGAAATGGTTGAAAATCTTATGCTTGATTTCCGTATTCAGTATGCTTTGCATACAACCAGTTTTGAAGAACAGCCGCTTTCCGACAAAACTTTAAGCAGATTCCGTAAACGCTGCTATGATTATGAGAGACTGCATAATCAGGATTTATACCATGACTGCGTGACGAACCTGAGTGCAGCAATCGCTAAGATCATGAAGATTAATGGAAGAATACGCCGAATGGATTCCATGATGATAGAATCAAACATCCGAAAATTAAGCCGCATGGAATTAATATATACCTGCATTGCAAAGCTGGCTGTTTACATTGAAAACAACACAGATACGAATCTTCCAGATGAATTAAAGCACTACTGTGACCCAAATGATTTTAATACGGTTATTTATCATCAAAGAAGTACGGATGCAGAAATTCGAATAAAACAGCTGCTTGAAGATGCCGACAATCTTCTTAAGTTATGTGGCTCGGATTATGTAGACATTACAGAATACGAACTCTTTGTCAGATGCCTTACAGAGCAGACGACAATAGATAATTCTGTAAGAAGGCTTCGTACAAAAGAAGAAGGTACAATGAATTCCACAGCTCTCCAGAATCCATCTGATCCTGAAGCAACTTATCGCAGTAAAGGCGGTAAATCCTATCGCGGATATGTTGCAAACATAGAGGAATCTGTTGGAAAAAGTGCTTCCGTAATAACTGATTACCGCTATGAACAAAACATTCACAGCGACAATTCCTTTTTAAAAGAACACTTGGAACAGATGGCTAAACAGAAAGAAACAGTATCACTGGTTACGGATGGTGCCTATAGTGGAACAGCCAACGCAGAACTTGCGAAAAGTAAAAATATAGAACTGATAACCACAAGTCTCGTAGGACGTGATGCACCAGATATCCTTGCTGATTTTGAGTTTAACGAAGAAGGAACTAGAATACTGAAATGTCCTGCCGGTCATGAACCTAAAAGCTGTACTTATATGAAGGCAACGAATCAGTGCAGTGTGTCCTTTGACCGTAACCATTGTGCAGGATGCCCGTATCAGGATAAATGCAAACCCAAAATATTCAAAAGGGTTGCAAAACTGGTAACTTCCAAAATGGCACATGAACGTGCCAAGATCCAGCGTAAAATGCAGATGGACGATTACAAAGCATACATCCGATTGCGTAACGGAGTAGAAACCATACCTTCAAATCTGAGAAATAATTATCATCTTGAGAAACTGCCACGAGGCAAACAGCGTGGAAAGTTTTTCTTGGGCTGTAAGATTGCAGCATTGAATTTCCGAAAGCTTTTCAATTTTTTGAAAGGCTTAGGTAACTATGCTCCAAATCCAATTTTTGCATAATAAATAATCAGAAAACCATCTGTAATCTTATGATTACACAATAAACTTACTGCAAAATATAAATTTTTCAAAGTGCTATAGTAATAATAGGGGTTGAATTAATGTTTTGACCCCAACATCAT
>JAGAOC010000041.1 GCA_017623935.1 Agathobacter sp.
CCGAATATGACGCTCAAAATCCCCCTTCTTCAGATGAAGAAAGCGATTGGGAGCCAAATGGATACACCGTCACTTTGATCTCTGACATCGAATCTTATGATTGGGGTGATCTGGCAGATGTAAATGATAAAGCAACTTCTTTAGAAAACACTTATGGAATTGAAATCTATCTGGGAGAAGAAGTGCCCCAAATAATCGGAGAGTACAACACCGAGCAGATCACAGATCACGATCAGATAGATTACGCATTAGATTTATTGGAAAGTATTTTCTCTACCTATCCAGAGAATTTCTTCCCACAGCTGATATATGGTGATAATCAGGGATTTCGAGTTTATTTGAGCGGCAGGATTTACGCTGACCAGGAAGGTCTGTTATCCGAGGCCGGCGCCTATGTAACAGATTTAAATTTTTACAAGGTCATGGTATTATGTCTGGATCAAGCTTTTGACTGGAATTATGTAGTCAACCACGAGATCTCCCACATTATCGACAAACGCCTGGAGCTCTACACTTCCTATAATCCAGACGCGCTATACTCTGAGGAAGGATGGAATTCTTTTAATCCAGAAGGATTCTGTTACCTCGATACTTATGACAGGTATATAGACTGTGAGCAGTATTTACAGTATCCGGAATATTTTATAGATAGTTATGCCGTGACCTATCCAACAGAAGACCGTGCAATGTTATTTGGCGCCGCCATGAGCACCTCTCTGGGAGGTTACAGTTATGAGTACATTTTCACTGATCCAGAAAATATTGCTATGCAGAACAAATTCGCTTATTACTGCCAGTGTATTCGAGAAGGCTTCGACACAACCGGCTGGCCAGAAACAACTCCTTGGGAAGAAATGCTCTCGCTGGAGTAGATCAACATCTACTCCAGTAAAAGGAGTTATGTTGTGAAAAGATTTTTAATTTTAGGGGTTGTTTATTCTAAGATACTATGCTATAATCAATCCTTGTCAGGAAGCAATTCCTGAAAATGGGCAGATTCCCGAGTGGCCAAAGGGGACAGACTGTAAATCTGCTGCAACTTGCTTCGGTGGTTCGAATCCACCTCTGCCCATTGTTTTCTGATCATTCAGAGAACAGAATTTCATAAATGCCGGCGTGGCGGAACTGGCAGACGCGCAGGACTTAAAATCCTGTTGTGGAAACACAGTACCGGTTCGATTCCGGTCGCCGGCATTAAAAAAGACATTGAGTTTTCTCAATGTCTTTTTTGTATATTTAGATTTCGCGGCAAAAGGACTGGATGGCAATAGCATTTGATATCCAACCCTTTTGAGCACCCGAATCCTAGAAAGTAAAAAAGACAGCGGGGTGCTGTCTTTTTAGGAGAAGGTATTTTTACTATGGGGTATAGCAAAAAATATATAATGTATTGGGGGGTTTTTACAAGAATTATAATAGCACCATCCCAAGGAAAAGTGTGCACAAACTTCACAAAAGTTTACAAAAGTTTTTGTGCACTTTTTATACATTCTTGGTCTGTAGTAGGGTTTTTACCGGAAGCAGGAGTAAATATCCCAAGATTCCGTACAGTAATCCCAACAATGCCACAAAGATATTCCTCAAGATGGCCTCCGCGCTTAAAGAAACTGTCCACCGAAGATATGTAATAGACATAATTCCCACCAGACTACTCAAAGCTCCTGTAATGAGCCATGTCATTCCTGCCAGTTTTACTGCCGCACAAGCCTTATTTACCTCTTCTTCCTCATAAAGCACCTTTTTATCCACAGCAATCCGGAAAGCCCCCAAAAAGGCTTTAAATTCATCATATTCTCTTCCGCCTTTCCCTGATAATCATTTCCGGATATCCGTTCTCCAGATAATAATTCATTCACGTTCATATGTAACGCTTCACAAACAGGCATAATGGCAGATAACTCTGGCATCCCTCTTCCACATTCCCACTTGGAAATGGTCTTATCACTGACTCCCACCAGCTCCCCTAATTGTTTCTGGGTCAACCCCCTTTCTTTTCTTGCCTCCATAATAAATTCTCCGATCTTGATTTGATCCATGCGCTTACCTCCTTATCACCTGTTCCAATGCCATCTTACATATTTTACGCCCAAATGCGAACTTCTCTTCCGTAGAATCCACTCTCCCAGCCGTAGAATCGCCCTTCCACGCTCCAAATTCCAGTGCGCTTTTTGGTTTACTAGGGAATTCCAAAGGATTTTCCCACTAAACGAAAAAAAGACAGCTCGTGCTGTCTTTTTAGGAGAAGGTATTTTTACTATGGGGTATAGCAAAAACTTTATATAATGTATTGGGGGGTTTTTACAAGAATTATAATAGCACCTTCTAAAGAAAAAGTGTGCACAAACTTGCCAAAATCTCAAAACTTTTTTTGTGCAACTTGTCCACACTCGTCTTATTTTATTCAAATAATGCTTCAAATTCTTCTCTGGAAATCTTTTCTTTCTCTAAAAGAAGAGCGGCACATCGGTCTAAACATCCTGATGTTCCATGATCATTTCTTTTGCTTTTACATAACATTCATCAATGATCCGTTTTACTTCTTCGTCAATCTTAGAAGCAACGCCTTCGCTATAGCTTCTTGCATGAGCTAAATCTCTACCGATAAAGACTTCATCTTCATCATCGCCATAACAGATCAGACCGATCTGATCTGACATACCATATTTGGTGACCATTGCTTTTGCAACCTTAGTAGCCTGCTTGATATCCTGAGAAGCTCCGGTTGTTACATCATCCTTGCAGATGATCTCCTCTGCGATTCTTCCGCCTAAGCCTACGATGATCTCCTGGAGCATACGTCCTTTTGAATTGAACATCTCATCCTTGTCAGGAAGCGGCATGGTATAACCTGCTGCGCCAACTCCTGTTGGAATGATGGAAACTGTATATACAGGCCCTACATCCGGAAGCAGGTGGAATAAGATCGCATGACCAGCTTCGTGGTATGCAGTGATCTTTCTTTCTTTCTCAGAGACGATACGGCTTCGCTTCTCTGTTCCAACGCCAACCTTGATGAAAGACTTCTTTATATCTTCCTGAGTGATATATGCCTGATTCTTTCTTGCTGCGATGATAGCGGCTTCATTCATCAGGTTCTCCAGATCTGCACCTGTAAATCCTGCAGTGGTCTGAGCGATCTGTTTCAGATCTACGTCGTCAGATAATGGTTTATTTTTAACATGAACATTTAAGATTTCTTCTCTACCGCCAATATCCGGTTTTCCTACAGCGATCTTTCTATCAAAACGTCCCGGACGTAAGATGGCCGGATCTAAGATATCCACACGGTTAGTAGCCGCAATAACGATGATTCCTTCGTTTGTGCCAAAACCATCCATCTCTACTAATAACTGGTTTAAGGTCTGTTCTCTTTCATCATGACCACCGCCGACACCAGTACCACGACGTCGTGCTACTGCGTCAATCTCATCGATAAATACGATACATGGAGCATTTTTCTTAGCATCCTGGAACAGATCCCTTACTCGTGATGCTCCGACACCTACG
>JAGAOC010000042.1 GCA_017623935.1 Agathobacter sp.
CAACTGAGCTAACTGGGCTGGTCATCAGCAACAAAATAGATTATATAGGAAAAGAGGGACAGTGTCAAGAAAAAAATTAATTTTTTTCAAAGTTTTTTCACCGTCCCTCTTTAGATGGTTTTATTTAAGATAAGGAAGAATATCCTGAGTATAACATCTTAGGATCTCTCCAACGCTCCATGCCTGAGCATAGCAACCACGGCAGGTATGTGGAGCCTCTCCGTCGAAGATCTCAGAGATAGAACCGATTCCACCTTCGTATAAGTGTTTGCGGGTTCCGTTTAACATGGTGTCAGCTTCTTTGGCAGCTTCAGCAGAGTAGTTGTTCACTTTCATAAATGCACTGTAGAAACCACCTAACAGATAACCCCAGGAAGTTCCCTGATGGTAAGCTGCATCTCTCTTAGGAAGAGAGCCACAGTAGATCGGATGGTACTGTTCATCTTCTGGAGCCAGAGAGCGAAGTCCGGATTCTGCAAAGAGTTTGTCTTTTACAACGGAAACCACTTTCTTGGCTTTTTCTTCGTCTAACATGGTATTAGGAAGAGAAACAGCGTAGATCTGGTTTGGACGGATACTTGCGTCTTTATTATCACCATCTACTACGTCATAGAGACAGCCGTCTTTTTCATTCCAAAATTCTTCCAAGAAGGATTCTTTTACTTTGGAAGCCAGAACGGAATATTCCTCGGTTGGTTCTCCGTAATGAGCGGCTAACTGATCCATAACGCAGAGAGCGTGATACCAGAGGGCATTGATCTCAACTGGTTTACCATGGCGTGGGGTTACTACCCAGTCGCCTACGCGGACATCCATCCAAGTGATCTGGTCAACACCGCTTCCAGCGTGGATCAGTCCGTCTTCTTCCATATAAATAGAGAAGTCAGTTCCGTTCTTATAGGCAGCGATGATCTCTTTCAGACAAGGGTAAATGTTCTGATAGATAAAGTCATAGGCTTCTGGCGTATTTACATAGGATAAATACTGATCTACTGCGTAGAAATACCATAAAGAGGCATCTGCGGTGTTATACAATGGATCTTGTCCATCGTCTGGGAACATATTTGGTACAAGACCGTTCTTAACATATTTTGCAAAAGTGATCAGGATCTCTTCGGCTTCTTTGAAACGCTTGGTAACAAGGGTAAGCCCGGTAAAAGCGATCATGGTATCTCTGCCCCAGTCGGTAAACCATGGAAGTCCTGCAAGGACCGTTTTCAGTCCAGTGGAGCTGCGGTGGCAGAGGAACTGGTCAGAAGCCACTACCAGAGCCTGCGCCAGTTCATCCTTAAGACCGGACTGGGTGATCAGATCTTCCAGATAAGCTTTTTTCGCGTCGATCAGTTCAAAGGCAAGATCAGCAGTACAAGCTCGCTCAGGTACAGGATTTTCCTCGGTGGAAACACTGCAGATCAGAGAGAAACGAGTTGTTTTTCCAGCAGGAAGAGAGATCTTAATATCATATGGAGTATAGTGGCAGTCAAGGCCAGGAGTCTCGTTATCTACTTCCGTCTGTAACTGCATATCCACATCATAAAGTTCTTCTCGGCTGATCAGATCGCCTTCGCTGTATTGAAGAAGGATCTCACAGTCAGGATTAGCTTCAGGGATCAAAAGAAGACTTCCGTTTTGTTCCTTCACAGTGAATTTAAGATCTTCCGGGCGACTGCTTCCGCTGTGATCTCTGTAGTTAAAAAGTGGAGTGATCACGGCTTCGGCATCATTGCCCTGATTGATAAATTCATAAGAGACAGCAACCGTATTTTCTCCCTGAACTAAGGAGATCTGCTTTTTCAGTTGAACAGGACCGGCTTTATAGGTAAAAGTCACAGTGCCGTCATAGGAAAATGAAGTCAGATATTTCTGTCCTTCCGTGTAAATTGGTTTACGAAGCTCAAAATCTGCTGGAACGAAAACAGTATCTTCCCGGCGATATGCCTCTGGCAGATCTTCCTGATGGATGATGGTATCCTGAGAAATAACTTCTCCAGCGTGCTGGCTGGTAGTAAGATCATAAATCTCGTCACCTATGATCTTTTCATTGGTCTTGGAGAATACCAGATAACGTTCTACTGGAGGGTGAAGGCTGGCGATCAGATATCCCTGATGAGTACGGTTATGGGCTCCGATGATAGAGCTTCCGCCATAGCCACCGATTCCATTGGTAATGGACCACTCCCGGTGGATATTTCCGGTAAAACTGCTTAGTGTTTCTTTGTCAAATTGAAAATTCATATTAACCTCCGATAATAGACAAAATCTTAAATAAATTGTAATCTACAGATTAAAAAAAATCTATATAATTTCTAAAAAAACAATAATATTTGTAGCAAACTTTTTGAAAAAAGGATATAATACCTTATTATACATAAAGGAGTAAGAATTATGTTTGAAGTTTATGTGCTGGTGGAGAAGAAGAAGCCTATCATTATCAAGATCTTTGCCATTACGATGTTGGTACTTGGTGTTTTAGGAATCCTCTGTTCCTGCATTACCCCGATCTTTATGATGTCGGGATTTCTGTTTATTGTTATTTGGGCACTGTTATGGTTCTTTAACAATGTAGAATATGAGTATTCTTATTTTGATGGGGATGTAAGATTTGCGAAGATCCTGAATAAGAGCAAAAGAAAACGTCTGAAAGGATATGATATCGACGCAGTTCAGGTGATCGCGCCGGCAGGAGACAGAAGTCTTTATAAATATGAACAGGATTCCAGCGTGAAGAAAGTGGATTACACTTCCGGAGATAAGAAAGTTCCATATTATCAGATGGCAGTAAAGAACGAAGACGTAGGAATGGTGCTGATCTCTTTTGAGCCAGATGATAAGTATCTGGATGCGGTATGTGTAAAACATCCACAGAAAGTGATCCGCAGACCTGCAGAACAGTAGAATGTGAAGACCAGCCTAAGGCTAGGTACATGATAGCAAAAGAAATGCACAACAGCCTAAGCTGTTGTGCATATTTGCGTAAAAGAATATAGAATAAATATCGTCAGGGAGATGGTTATTTCTTGTGTTTGGAATCTCCAAGATTTAAGAAACGCATCTGGGAATCTTCCATTGGCATATCGTTTACAGCATAACCTTTGTTCATGGAGGCCAGCTTCATACATTTGGAACAATAGGATCCAAATAAAATAGAGGCACCACAACGGACACAATAGTCGGAGGAAAGGTTCTTCGGCTGGGTTTTGTATTCGATCCTGCCTTCTCGGATCCATTCTTTTACCTGACGGACAGGAATGTGAAATTCTGCGGCTACTTGGTACTCGTTTACATCATTCTCACGGATAAATTCTTTTACTTCGTGGAATAGTTGATTTTCGATGCAATGAGGGCACATGGTCTCATCATAATCGTCCGGAAGCGGTCGCTTACAGAATTCACATTCTTTATAATCACCAAAAAGTGTCGTTTTTTTACGCCCCATATAAAAATTACCCCCATAAAAATATTCATTACTTTAAGTATAACACATTATAAGGGGTTGTAAATATTCTTTTTGGACAACGTAAGAATGGCGTGTGAAGTTAATCTTAAGATCCCAGGGAAAGGGAGGAAAAAGTTTTGGAATACATAGGAAAGAAAGAACAACCAATTGCAGTGTTTGATTCCGGTATGGGAGGGATCAGTGTGCTGCGGGAATTAGTTTCTGTTATGCCGAATGAGGATTATATTTATTTTGGGGATTCAAAAAATGCCCCATATGGTACGAAGTCCAAAGAAGAAGTGCGGCGGCTTACCATAGAGCACGCAGAAGAACTTTTTGAACAAGGGGCGAAAGGTCTGGTAGTGGCTTGCAATACTGCCACCAGTGCCGCAGTAGCAAAGCTTAGAGAACTCTATCCTTATATTCCCATCGTGGGAATAGAACCGGCAGTCAAACCGGCAGTCAACTGCAAGGAGAATCCCAGAGTGCTGGTGATGGCGACACCTATGACCATTCGGGAAGAAAAATTCAAAAAACTTATGGCGCGGTATGAAGACCAGGCGAAGATCATACCTCTTCCTTGTCCGGGGCTTATGGATTTTGTGGAAAGAGGAGATTTAGATGGAGAGGATCTGCAGAAATATCTAACAGAGCTTTTATATGAATTTAGGGAAGAAAAGGTTGACGCTGCAGTGTTAGGCTGTACCCATTATCCTTTTGTGCGCAAGATGATCCAGAAGACTTTAGGTTCAGATGTACAGATCTTTGATGGGGGAGCAGGAACCGCCAGAGAGATGAAGCGGAGATTACAGGAAGCAAACCTGCTAAATGATTCCGGCACTAAGGGTGAAGTGATCTTTCGCAACAGCTTAAAAGACGAGAGAAAAATAGCACTGGCGAAAATGCTCTTTGAGATGAAGGCTGGGGATGACACTACAAAGCCTTAAAGTGAAGTTAGGGAAATCTAACAACTCATGAATGAGGGCTTGGGATGAGGTAAAAAGATTATGGGAAAACAAAAGCAGAAAATATTGTATATCGCCAGATATCTTATGGAACATACAGATGAAGAGCATGGTGTTTCCATGTCAGAGCTGATCGAGCATTTGAAGCGGAATGGGATTGAGGCAGAGAGAAAAAGTATCTATGGGGATATGGAAGAACTGAAAGATTTTGGAATGGATATTGTCTGGAATCGAGGAAAAAATGGTGGATACAGACTGGCATCTAGGGATTTTGAACTGGCAGAAGTAAAACTCATGGTAGATCTGGTACAGTCTGCCAAGTTCATTACCACGAAAAAATCCAGGGATCTTATTGGAAAACTGGAACAACTGGTAAGCCATAACGATGCTAGAAAATTACAGCGTCAGGTGGTTGTGGCAGATCGAAATAAGACGGAAAATGAAAATATCTATTATAATGTAGATGTGATCCACAGTGCCATCGCAGAGAATGTAAAGATCCGTTTCCGATATTTTGACTGGAATAGCAATAAAGAAAGAGTTCTTCGAAAAGAAGGCGGTTTTTATGAGATCAGCCCATGGCTTTTGACTTGGGATGACGAGAATTATTACCTGGTTGGCTATGATGAGAAGGCAGAGCTTATGAAGCATTACCGGGTAGATAAAATGCTTGAGATAGAGTCGATCAAAAAATCCCGGCAGGGAAAGGCAGCTTTTGAAAAAATGGATATTGCAGCTTTTTCCAAGAAAACCTTTGGAATGTTTGCAGGAGAAGAAAAGACACTGCAGCTTGTGGCGGACAGATCCATGACCGGCGTGATCATTGACCGGTTTGGCAAAGATGTGCCCCTTCGGGATCAGGATGAGGATCATATCCTTGCTAGAGTGTCTGTGGCGGTCAGTCCTCAATTTTATGGCTGGTTGGCAGGATTAGGAAGCAAAGTGAAGATCTTGGCTCCAGAGGCCGAACAGGAGGCTTACAGGGCATATCTTGAGAAGTTATTATCCGAGGGCTAGAAGGCAGATAGGAAAAGCCAGATAATTGCTAGAAAATAAATAGAAGAGAAATAGAGCAAAGTTAGAAAAGAGAGGAAATGAACATGAATTTACCAAAAGATCCGGTTATGCTACTCAGTGTGGTAAACACCCAGTTAAGAGACAAGTATTCTAGTCTGGAAGAACTGGCGGCTGCCCACATGATAGAGGCAGAAGAGATCATATCGAAACTGGCACAGATCCAGTATGAATATAACCCAGAGACCAATCAATTTGTGTAGAGGTGGAACATGGCAGTAAGTTGCGATTTATGTGCATACAATGAATATGATGAAGAAGATGAAGAGTATTACTGTTCTGTAAATATGGATGAAGATGATTTTGCAAGATTTATGCAGAGTGACTATAAAGAATGTCCGTATTTTAAATCAGGAGATGAGTATGCGGTAGTACGGCACCAGATGTAAAAGTGTGATAGAAAGGTGTTGTAAAACAAAAAACCAGGAAGCTTTTTGATATGAAACCTGTCGAGTGGACGGGAAAATATCAGGCTGTCCTGGTTTTATTTTGTGCAGATCTTCCTATTGCAGCAAATCTTATCGAGGCAGATCCTATCGGGTGATCTTAGTGGCTGCTTCGATAAATCCGTGGAATAGTGGATGAGGACGGTTCGGGCGGGATTTTAATTCTGGATGAGCCTGGGTTGCAAGAAACCAAGGGTGATCCGGAATCTCTACCATTTCTACGATACGTCCGTCTGGGGAAGTTCCACAGAGCTTCATGCCATTTTCTGTAAGGATGTTTCGATAATCGTTATTTACTTCATAACGATGGCGATGGCGCTCGTGAATCTCTTCATTTTTATATACTTCATAGGCTTTAGAAGTTCTATCCAATACACAAGGATAAGAGCCCAGTCGTAAGGTTCCGCCAATATCTTCCACACCGTTTTGGTCTGGCATTAATGCAATGACCGGATGGTTCGTGTGAGGATCAAGTTCAATACTATGGGCGTCGGTAAGGCCGCATACATGGCGGGCATATTCGATGATAGATACCTGCATTCCCAGACAAAGCCCCAGATAAGGGATCATATTTTCACGGGCGTATTGGCAGGCTAGGATCATGCCTTCTACACCACGGGTACCAAATCCGCCAGGAACGATGATTCCCTGCACATCTGCAAAAGTCTCTGATACATTTTCTTTATTTACTGTTTCTGAATCTACCCACTGAAGATCTACCGTGGCGCGTTCTGCAATGCCGCCATGCTTTAAGGCTTCTACTACAGAAATGTAGGCATCATGAAGGGCGGTATATTTTCCAACTAAGGCGATCTTTACATTTTTATTAGGATTTCGAAGAGAGTCAACCATGGCTTTCCAGTCTTCTAAGTCTGGTTCTGGACAAGGCAGATTGAGACATTCGCAGGCAACTTTTGCTAGGTTCTCTTCTTCCATGGCAAGAGGTGCTTCATACAGGTATTCTACATCCAGATTTTGGAGTACATGAGAACTTGGTACGTTACAGAAGAGAGCGATCTTATCTTTGATGCCCTGATCAATAGGCTGCTCGGAACGGCAGACAATGATATCCGGCTGAATTCCCATGCCTTGCAGTTCTTTTACACTTGCTTGAGTAGGCTTGGTCTTTAACTCGCCGGAAGCTTTAATATATGGGATTAATGTAACATGACAGAGAATGGCATTTTCATGTCCTACCTCGTGCTGGAACTGGCGGATAGATTCTAAAAACGGCTGACTTTCAATATCACCTACGGTTCCGCCAACTTCGATAATGGCAATGTGCATATCGTCGGAAGAGTAATTTCGGTAAAAACGGCTTTTGATCTCGTTGGTAATGTGAGGAATGACCTGTACGGTGCCTCCGCCATAGTCGCCTCGTCGTTCTTTTTGCAGAACAGACCAATATACTTTACCGGTAGTAACGTTGGACTGTTTCGTAAGACTTTCATCAATGAAACGCTCATAATGTCCCAGATCTAAGTCTGTTTCAGCACCGTCGTCTGTAACGAAGACTTCTCCGTGCTGGATGGGATTCATAGTTCCAGGGTCAATATTGATGTATGGGTCAAATTTCTGCATGGTTACTTTGTAACCTCTGGCTTTTAACAGGCGTCCTAAAGAGGCGGCAGTGATTCCTTTTCCAAGACCGGAAACAACACCGCCGGTAACGAAAACATATTTAACAGGCATAATACTCCTCCTTATCCATTGGGTCATATAAGTTATTTTTTAAGGTGTCATTATACTGCCCGTTATGAAAATATGCCATATTTTCGGCGAAAAAGTTTATTAAATTTTTAGAAAAGACAATAAAACTTAACGAAGTAAATGTTGATTTTGTTTTTGCTTTTACATATAATAAGGATATTGTACAAAGAAGCACTTGGGTCAATTTGCAGGTGATTGGAGGATATATGGATAATCAGACACCAAATCAATATAATAACGGTGATCCTTATCATAAGAATGATGATAATTATGGGAAAGGAAATAACCAGGGAAATAATGGAAATGGAGGAAATAATAACGGCAAGAAGAACCACAATGGTCAGATGATCATGAGTTTTATTCTTGTAGGACTCGTTGCTCTGTTTCTGGTTTCTTTTTTTAGTAGCCAGTTTTCTCAGATGAGTTCAAAAGAGACCACTTATACAGAGTTCTTAGAGCAGCTTGAGAATAAGAATGTTAAGACAGTGGAATTTGATTCTTATGAGATCGACTATACACTGGTAGAAGATAAGAACAAATTTGAGATTACTTATTATACCGGATATGTAGATGATGAAGCCTTAGTAGAGGCACTAAAGAATGCAGAGACTTCTGAAGGTAAGAAGATTGAGATCTCTGCCAAAGTACCAGATAATACATCTACTTTGATCTTGAATATCTTAAGTTTTGTTATTCCATTTATTTTTATTTGGATCCTGTTTGGTTTCCTGATGAAAAAAATGGGTGGCGGTGCGTTAGGTGCCGGTAAGACCAATGCCAAGGTTCATGTGGAGAAAGAGACAGGAGTTACCTTTAAGGATGTAGCAGGACAGGATGAAGCTATGGAATCCTTACAGGAAGTAGTTGATTTTCTTCATAATCCAAATAAATATAAAGAGATCGGTGCAAAACTGCCGAAAGGAGCGTTGTTAGTAGGACCTCCAGGAACTGGTAAGACCCTTCTTGCCAAAGCAGTAGCAGGAGAAGCGAAAGTTCCATTTTTCTCTCTGGCTGGTTCAGATTTCGTGGAGATGTTCGTAGGTGTAGGTGCGGCAAGAGTAAGAGATCTGTTCGCAGAAGCCCAGAAGATGGCTCCATGTATTATTTTTATTGATGAGATCGATGCCATCGGTAAGAGCCGTGACAGTCGTTATGGCGGCGGGAATGACGAAAGAGAACAGACATTAAATCAGTTGTTAGCAGAGATGGATGGTTTTGATACTTCTAAGGGAATTTTGATCCTGGCAGCGACCAACCGTCCGGAAGTACTGGATAAGGCACTCCTTCGTCCAGGACGATTTGATAGAAGAATTATTGTTGATAAACCGGATCTGAAAGGTCGTTTGGAGACTTTGAAGGTGCATTCCAAAGATGTCTTAATGGATGAGACCGTAGATCTGGATGCTATGGCACTGGCTACTGCTGGTCTGGTAGGTTCTGACCTTGCCAATATGATCAACGAAGCCGCTATCAATGCAGTTAAAAATGGTAGAAAATGCGTGAACCAGGCGGATCTTTTTGACGCTTTTGAACTTGTAGCGGTAGGTGGCAAAGAGAAGAAAGATAGAGTAATGAGTGAGAAAGAGCGTAAGATCGTTTCTTACCATGAAGTTGGTCATGCGCTGGTATCTGCTTTACAGAAGAACACAGAACCGGTACAGAAGATCACCATTGTTCCAAGAACCATGGGAGCATTAGGATACACATTACAGACTCCAGAAGAAGAAAAATATCTGGAGACAAAAGAAGAACTTTTAGCTAAGATCACCACTTATATGGCAGGTCGAGCAGCAGAGATGGTAGTATTCAACTCTGCAACAAGTGGTGCTGCAAACGACATCCAGAATGCCAGCAAGATAGCAAGAGCTATGGTCACTATGTATGGTATGTCTGACCAGTTTGGTATGATGTGTCTTGCGACAGTAGAGAATCAGTATCTGGAAGGAAAAGCAGGTTTGATCTGTGGCGAGAATACCGCAGCAGAGATTGATGGAGTAGTCCTTGGAATCATTAATGAATGTTATGAGAATGCAGTGAAGATGCTTGAGGAGAACAGAGAAGCATTGGATAAGATCTCTGAGTACCTGTTTGAGAAAGAGACCATCACTGGTAAAGAATTCATGAAGATGTTCCGTCAGATCAAAGGACTTCCAGAAGAAGAAAATCCAGAACAGGCAAATGTAGTAGCAGACGAAACTATTTTTGAGGAATAACATGTTCGATATACAGGAAGAATTAAGTAAACTCCCGGATCAACCGGGAGTTTATATTATGCATGATATTGCAGATACTATTATCTATATAGGAAAAGCCAGAAGCCTTAGAAAAAGAGTGCGGCAGTATTTTCAGCCAAGTCATGACGAAGGGATCAAGAAACGTCAGATGGTGCAGAATATTGCCCGTTTTGAGTATATCATTACGGATTCGGAATTAGAGGCGTTAGTCCTAGAGTGCAATCTGATCAAGGAACATTGCCCGAAATATAACACTATGCTTCGGGATGATAAGACCTATCCGTATATTAAGGTGACCGTAGGGGAAGCTTTTCCAAGGGTGCTTTTTGCCCGGGAAATGAAAAAAGACAGATCTCGGTATTTTGGCCCTTATACCAGTGCGGGTGCAGTAAAAGATACCATTGATCTGGTGAATAAGATCTACCAGCTCCGTACCTGTAATAGAAATCTGCCAAAAGATATAAAAAAGGACAGACCTTGTCTGAATTATCATATTCATCAGTGTGATGCCCCATGTCAGGGGAATAGCTCAAAAGAAGAATATGGGGAAAAAGTAAATAAAGTCTTGGAATTTTTAAATGGAAATTACCGTCCGGTCATGAAGGAACTGGAAGAGAAAATGATGAAAGCTTCTGAAGAACTCCAATTTGAAAAAGCCATTGAATATCGGGAATTATTGGGAAGCGTAAAGCAGATCGCCCAGAAGCAGAAGATCACTAATGCAGATGGAGAGGATAAAGATATCGTAGCCATGGCCTGCGACGATACAGACGCAGTTGTGCAGGTGTTTTTTGTTCGGAGTGGCAAGATCATTGGAAGAGATCATTTTCATGTGCGGGTTGGTGCCGAGGAAGATAAAAAAAATGTGCTTACTACTTTTGTAAAGCAGTTCTATTCCGGAACTCCTTTTATCCCGAAGGAGATCATGATCCAGGAACCGGTAGAAGAGCAGGAAGTCTTAGAAGAATGGCTTACCAGAAAAAGAGGCAGAAAAGTTACCATCCGGATTCCACAAAAGGGCATGAAAGAAAAACTGGTAGAATTAGCCGGAAAAAATGCCCAGTTAGTATTAAGTCAGGATAAAGAAAAGATCAAGCGAGAAGAAGGCAGGACTATCGGCGCGGTAAAAGAGATCGAAGGACTGTTGGGCATGAAGAATCTAAACCGTATGGAAGCCTACGATATTTCCAATATCAATGGTTTTGAGACGGTAGGTTCCATGGTGGTCTATGAAAAAGGAAAACCGAAAAAAAGCGATTACCGTAAATTCAAACTGCGCACTGTGGCAGGACCGGATGATTATGCTTCCATGCATGAAGTGCTGACAAGACGGTTTCTTCATGGTATGCAGGAACAGCAGGAAATAAAAGATAAAGAAATGAGTCCGGAGTATGGAAGTTTTAATCGTTTTCCGGACATAATCTTAATGGACGGTGGAAAAGGACAGGTCAATATCTGTGAGGGCGTTTTGCAGGAATTGGGGCTTTCTATTCCGGTGTGCGGTATGGTAAAGGATGATAACCACCGCACCAGAGGACTTTATTATCAGAATGAGGAAATTCCTATTGACCGTCATGGAGAGGGCTTTAAACTGATCACTCGAATTCAGGATGAGGCACACCGCTTTGCTATTGAGTATCATAGAAGCCTTCGTTCTAAGAGCCAGGTACATTCTGTTTTGGATGATATCGAAGGTATCGGCCCAACCAGAAGAAAGGCGCTTATGCGGCAGTTCCAGTCCTTAGAACGTATCAAAAATGCTACTCTGGAAGAACTGGCAGAGACCGAATCTATGAACCAGGCAGCAGCAGAGAAGGTATACAATTTTTTCCATAAAGGATAGTAACCCGAATGGGAATATGGTATAATGTCGCCAGACATTATACGCGCCGGAGTGCGCATAGGAGATAAAACGGGAGGGGTACAAATGAATACAAAGCATGGAATCAGCGTATCCAAGATCGTACAGATCTTGGATCTGAAAAATTATACGGATGATCTGGATCTGAAGAAAAAGAAGATCACAGCTACGGATATTAACCGTCCGGGACTGCAGCTCACTGGATATTTTGATCATTTTGAAGAATCCAGAGTAGAAGTGATCGGAAATGTAGAATATACCTATATTAATCGGATGAGTCCGGCGGAACGGCGTTTTCGCTATAATGAATTTTTAAAATATGATATTCCTTGTGTGATTTTCTGTAGGGATCTGCAACCAGATCAGGACTTCTTACAGATAGCTATGGAAAATGACGTACCGGTTTTAGGAAGCAGTCGTTCTACATCTGAATTTACCGCAGAGTTGATCTATACTTTAGGTGAGCAGTTGGCTCCTTGTATTACCATCCATGGAGTATTGGTAGACGTATATGGAGAAGGAATCCTGATCACTGGAGAAAGCGGTATTGGTAAGAGTGAGACCGCCTTAGAACTTATCCGAAGAGGACACCGACTGGTAACAGACGATGTGGTAGAGATCCGTAAGATCAACGAGCACACCTTGATCGGAACTTCACCGGAGATCACCCGTCATTTTATCGAACTTCGTGGTATCGGTATCATCGATGTTAAGACCTTATACGGTGTAGAATGTGTAAAGGAAAAACAGCAGATCGACTTAGTCATTCAGCTGGAAGACTGGAAAAAAGATGCAGAATATGACCGCCTGGGTCTGGAAGAAGAGTACACAGAATATCTGGGCAATAAGGTTGTCTGTCATTCCCTTCCAATCCGTCCAGGCCGTAACCTGGCACTGATCTGCGAAGCTGCAGCAGTAAACCACAGACAGAAGAAGATGGGCTATAATGCAGCTCAGGAATTATACAGACGAGTACAGGCGAACCTTTCTAAGGGACGCAACGGAGAAGATGACGAGTAAATAGGATCTCGCATCTGATGTCATGAAGGTAATTGGGAAAGTTACCGCACTATAGCAGGACAGAAATGGAGACAGTAGACGTGGATAAGAAGAATGCATGGGCAAAATATCCGAAGGGGGAGAAAAGGGATGAAGTCTTTTCTTTCGCAGAGGGCTATCGTAATTTTATCAGTAGATGTAAGACAGAGAGAGAATGTGCCAGCGAGCTATATGCAAAGGCAATAGAAGCTGGATTTTTGGATCTGGATAAACTCATTGAAGAGCAGGCAACTTTAAGAGCAGGAGACCGGGTAATTGCGAATAACATGGGTAAAGGTCTGGCACTTTTTACCATTGGACAAGAAACATTAGAAAAGGGTATGAACATTTTAGGCGCCCATATTGATTCTCCAAGATTAGACCTGAAACAGATTCCGGTTTACGAAGACACTCAGATGGCAATGCTGGACACCCACTATTATGGTGGAATCAAAAAATACCAGTGGGTAGCGCTTCCATTGGCACTTCATGGAGTTGTTTGTAAAAAGGATGACACTACTGTTGTAGTGAATATTGGTGACAAACCAGAAGATCCGGTATTTGGGATCACAGATCTCTTAGTTCATCTTTCTGCGGATCAGTTGGAGAAGAAAGCATCTAAGGTCATTGAAGGGGAGAATCTGGACCTTCTCATTGGCAGTATTCCGGTGGAAGACCAAGAGGATGAAGCAAAGGATAAGATAAAAGATAAAGTAAAAGCCAATATTCTTTCTATCATCGAAGAAGCATATGATATTACGGAAGAGGATTTTGTTTCCGCAGAGATCGAAGTGGTTCCGGCAGGAGATGCCAGGGATTACGGATTTGACAGAAGCATGATCATGGGATATGGGCATGACGATAGAGTTTGTGCCTATCCATCTTTTATGGCAATGCTTCCGATAGAGAATCCAAAATATACCAGCGTATGTCTTTTAGTTGATAAAGAAGAGATCGGAAGTGTAGGCGCTTCCGGTATGCATTCTAAATTTTTCGAAAATTGCGTGGCAGAGATCATGAATCTAATGGGAGATTACAGCGAGCTGGCAGTAAGAAGAGCATTAAGAAATTCAAAAGTTCTTTCTTCTGATGTTTCAGCAGCCTTTGATCCGAACTTCCCATCTGTCATGGAGAAGAAAAATACCGCATATTTTGGAAAAGGACTGGTATTTAACAAATATACCGGTTCCAGAGGAAAATCCGGTTCCAATGACGCCAATCCGGAATATATTGCAAGACTTCGTAAGATATTGGATGATAAGGATATTTCCTTCCAGACATCAGAACTGGGAAAAGTAGATCAGGGAGGCGGAGGAACCATCGCCTATATCCTGGCAAACTATGGAATGAATGTCATTGATAGTGGTGTCGCAGTGTTAAACATGCATGCGCCATGGGAAATTATCAGTAAAGTAGATTTATATGAAGCATATCGAGGATATATTGCATTTTTAGAGGAAGCATAATGAGTCAGTCACTTTATGAAATTATGAAAACGATTCTCCCGGAAGAACGGATCCGGGAGAAAGAATTAATGAAAAACCATACGACTTTTCGTATAGGTGGGGAAGCAGATGTGCTTGTAATGCCAGAGGCGCAGGAGATTCCTCTGGTATTACAGAAAGCAGCAGAATTACAGATCCCAGTTACCGTCATTGGAAATGGAAGTAATCTTTTAGTAGGAGATAAAGGTATCCGGGGACTGGTCTTAGAAATCGGAAAACCAGCAGATTATGTTGAGATAGAAGGAAACAGACTCCGGGTAGGAGCTGGAACTATGTTAGGAAAAGCAGCAGCGCAGGCAGCAGAAGCTGGCCTAGGCGGTATGGAATTTGCCGCAGGGATCCCAGGAAGTATGGGTGGGGCTGTGGTTATGAATGCCGGAGCTTACGGCGGGGAGATCAAAGATATCCTGGTGGAGGCAAAAGTCATTACCAGAGAGGGAAAAGAGCTTACCCTTTCAAATGAAGACCTAGATCTTTCCTATCGCCACAGCTGTATTCCTGAAAAAGAATATATCGTAGTGGAAGCAACTTTGGAATTACAGCCGAAGGACATAGCAGAGATCCGGGAGCGGATGGCAGAATTAAGACAGCAGAGGATTGAAAAACAGCCTTTAGAATATCCAAGCGCCGGAAGCACCTTCAAGAGACCGGAAGGTTATTTTGCAGGAAAGCTTATTATGGACGCAGGACTTCGAGGCTATCAGGTAGGAGACGCCCAGGTATCCGAGAAACATTGTGGTTTTGTGATCAACCGGGGAAATGCCACAGCAGCTGAGGTGAAGCAGCTCATGCAGGATGTGGCAGAGAAAGTCTACGAAGAATATCAGGTAACATTAGAGCCGGAAGTAAAGATGATCGGAGAATTTTAACGACTGCAAGAGGGTTCTAATGCAAGGAGGATAAAATGAAACTGGTAATTGTAACGGGAATGTCAGGAGCAGGTAGAAGTACTGCCATGAAAATGTTAGAAGATATGGGGTTTTTCTGTATTGACAATCTTCCGGTACCATTAGTTGGAAAACTGGTAGGATTTTCGAATACATTTTCAGAAGAAAATCAAAAGATCGCCATAGGAATTGATGTGCGAAATGGAGAAAATCTGGGAGATCTGCCAGATACCTTACAGGAACTGAAACAGAAAAAAGCATCTTTTAAGATCTTATTCTTAGATGCGGAAGATGAGATCCTGATCAAGCGTTATAAAGAGACCAGAAGAAATCATCCCCTTGCCAGTGGAGAGCGGGTAGAAAAAGGCTTAGAACTCGAGAGAGAACAGTTAAAGTTTCTCAAAGAACACGCAGATTATATCATTGATACAAGCCAGCTTTTAACCCGAGAATTAAAGGGTGAGTTAGAGAAGATCTTTGTACATGATCAGGATTATAAGAATCTTTTTGTAACGATCTTATCTTTTGGATTCAAATACGGAATTCCGTCGGATTCCGATATCGTCATGGATGTGCGATTCCTGCCGAACCCATATTATGTGGAAGGCTTACGCCAGAAGACTGGGAATGATAAGGAAATACAGGATTATGTCATGCAGTTTCCGGAGGCAGGAGAATTTGTAGATAAATTAGAAGATATGCTTAATTTCCTGATTCCGAAATATATTGATGAGGGAAAGAATCAGTTGGTGATCTCTGTGGGATGTACCGGTGGAAAACATCGTTCTGTAACTTTAGCCAATGAACTTTATAACAGGCTGAAAGACCAGAGTGAATATGGACTTAAGATTGAGCACCGGGACATTGGCAAAGATGCATTGAGAGGAAAATAAATGTCATTTTCAAGTGATGTAAAAAATGAACTGGCAAAACAATATAGTAAGAGCAGGCACTGTCAGATCGCAGAACTGACCGGAATGTTTCTAATGGAAGGGAAATTAGATGAGACCGGAAAGGAGATCCTTTTTCAGACGGATAATCAGATCCTTTTGGAGAAATATGTCATGCTTTTGAAAAAAGCCTTTGCGCTAGATGTTACAAAGCCGGTAAATGAAGAGGATAGCCAGAGGATCTTAGCGGCTATGAAGCTGTCCAAAGAGGAGTTGCAAAATGAAAGCCTTCCCCGGGTGGCAAACGGTCTCATCATACAGAAAACCTGTTGTAAGAGAGCTTTCCTACGGGGAGTATTTATGGCTGCAGGATCTATTAGTGATCCTAGCAAATCCTACCATTTTGAGATCGTCTGTAAAGCTAAGGGGCTGGCAGAGCAGATCCAAGGAGTAATGGAAAGCTTTCAGATGGAAGCAAAGATCGTGGAGCGGAAAAATCACCATGTGGTGTATTTGAAAGACGGTTCGCAGATCGTAGATATGCTTAACGTCATGGAGGCATATGTTTCTCTGATGAATCTGGAAAACGTCCGCATTTTAAAAGAAATGCGCAATTCTGTGAACAGAAAAGTAAATTGTGAAACTGCAAATATTGGCAAAACAGTAAATGCAGCAGTGAAACAGATCGCAGATATTGAGCTGATCCGGGATATGATAGGGCTTGATAATCTGCCGGATAATTTAAGGGAAATGGCGTTGCTTCGTCTGGAGTATCCGGAAGCAGCTTTAAAAGAATTGGGGAACTATTTAGAACCACCGGTAGGAAAATCCGGGGTCAATCATAGGCTGCGAAAATTAGGGGAGATCGCAGAGAAATTACGGGGAGAATAATACATAGAATTCGAGGTAACAGGAAATGAAGCGGAAATTATTATTTGTGTTTAATCCTCATGCAGGAAAAGGTCTCATAAAGAATCATCTGCTGGATATCGTGGATATTTTTACAAAAGCAGATTATGAAGTGACCATTTATCCTACCCAGTGTCGTGGCGATGCAACTAAGAAAGTAGAATCCGAAGCAGGAGGATATGACAGGATCGTATGCAGCGGCGGCGACGGAACGTTAAATGAAGTAGTATGCGGCATGGTAGCCGCAGGGCTGGATAAGCCCATTGGATACATACCGGCAGGCAGTACGAATGACTATGCAAATTCCTTGAACTTGCCTAAGGATATGACAAGATCAGCTCAGATCGCAGTGAGTGGAAGTCCATTTTCCTGTGATGTGGGTATGTTTAATGAGAATAGTTTCATTTATGTAGCGGCCTTTGGATTGTTTAGCGCAGTCTCTTATCAGACACCTCAGGAGCAGAAAAACATTTTGGGGCATTTGGCCTATATCATTGAAGGTGCTAAGCAGCTTCGAGATATCCCATCTGTTCGTCTTCAGGTGGAATATGAAGGAAATATCTTTCAGGATGCCTTTATCTATGGCATGATCACCAACTCCGTATCCGTAGGCGGATTTAAGGGGATGACCGGTAGTGATGTAAAATTGGATGATGGTGTTTTTGAAGTGACTTTGATCAAAATGCCTAAGAATGCCAAAGAGTTAAATGAGATCCTGGCAAGCCTTACCAATCTCATAGATGATACAGATCTGATCTACTCTTTTAAGACTGACGAATTAAAGATTACGTCAAAGGAACCGGTTGCTTGGACCTTGGATGGTGAATTTGGCGGTGATCATACAGAAGTATTGATCAAAAACCTGAATAAAAAGATCACAATGTTGGTGGAAAAAGACGAAGAAAGCTAGAGAAATGAATAATTCCGATATTTTAACTTTATTTTTCGGGAAAAATGTAATATAATCAATATAACTTATTTTTAGGAGGATAATGAAATGTTAGTTTCTGCAAAAGAAATGCTTGAAAAAGCAAAAGCAGGCCACTATGCTGTTGGTCAGTTCAATATTAACAATTTAGAGTGGACAAAGTCTATTCTTTTAACTGCACAGGAATTAAAATCCCCAGTTATCTTAGGTGTATCTGAAGGTGCTGGAAAATACATGACAGGATTTAAGACAGTTGCAGCTATGGTTAAAGCAATGGATGAAGAACTTGGAATCACAGTTCCAGTTGCTTTACACTTAGATCACGGCTCATACGACGGATGCTATAAATGTATCAAAGCTGGATTTACTTCTATCATGTTCGATGGTTCTCATTACCCAATCGAAGAGAACGTAGCTAAGACAAAAGAATTAGTTGCAGTTGCTCATGCAATGGGAATGTCTATCGAAGCAGAAGTTGGTTCTATCGGTGGAGAAGAAGACGGTGTTGTAGGTGCTGGTGAATGTGCAGATCCAGAAGAATGTAAGATGATCGCTGATCTTGGCGTAGACATGCTTGCAGCTGGTATTGGTAACATTCACGGAAAATACCCAGAGAACTGGGCTGGTCTTAGCTTTGAGACCTTAGATGCTATCCAGCAGAAGACAGGTGTTATGCCATTAGTTCTTCACGGTGGTACAGGTATCCCAGAAGATATGATCAAGAAAGCAATCTCCCTTGGAGTAGCTAAGATCAACGTTAATACAGAGTGCCAGTTATCTTTCGCTGATGCAACACGTAAGTATGTAGAAGCTGGTAAAGACCTTGAAGGTAAAGGATTCGATCCACGTAAATTATTAGCTCCTGGTGCTGATGCGATCAAAGCAACAGTAAAAGAGAAGATGGAATTATTTGGCTCTGTAGGAAAAGCAGAATAATTAACAAAAATCTGAGAAAGATTTTAACTATTTTGGTAAAATTGATAAAAGTGAAATTTTTTCAAAAAAGTGGTTGCAATTTCAACCCAAATAGAGTATTTTAGTTTCAGAAATAATGTGAAACTTGAACGAGGGCGTTCCAACTAAGCTTGGAGTGCCCTTTTCTACTACATAGAGGTATTTTAAATTAGTAGTTCTTTTTTGCATTATGAATCAATAGAATATGTATCACATCAGGGGATTGATTGTGACATAAAAGAAAGGATGTATGAATATGAGTGAAATCTACAGTGTATCAGATATCTTTGGAGAAAACGTATTTAATGACTCAGTAATGCAGGCTCGTCTTCCAAAGAAAGTCTATAAGAAATTACATGAAGTCATGGAAGAAGGAAAAGAACTTGACCTCGAAACTGCTGATGTAGTTGCACATGAGATGAAGGAATGGGCTATTGAAAAAGGTGCTACCCATTACACTCACTGGTTCCAGCCATTAACAGGAGTTACTGCTGAGAAACATGATTCCTTTATTACTTCTCCAATGTCAAACGGAAAAGTATTAATGAGTTTCTCTGGAAAAGAATTGATCAAAGGTGAACCTGATGCATCTTCTTTCCCATCCGGTGGACTTAGAGCTACATTCGAAGCAAGAGGATATACAGCTTGGGATTGTACATCACCAGCATTTGTAAGACAGGATGCAACAGGCGCAACACTTTGTATTCCAACTGCTTTCTGTTCTTATACAGGCGAGGCTCTGGATCAGAAGACTCCACTTCTTCGTTCCATGGAAGCAATCAATGAACAGTCTCTTCGTTTATTGAAATTATTTGGAAATACTACTTCTACTAAGGTTACTCCTTCTGTTGGACCAGAACAGGAATACTTCTTGGTGGATAGAGAGAAATATTTAAAGAGAAAAGACCTTATCTTTACAGGTCGTACCTTATTTGGTGCAATGCCTCCAAAAGGTCAGGAAATGGATGATCATTACTTCGGTGCAATCCGTGAAAGAATCGGTGCATACATGAAGGATGTCAATAAAGAACTTTGGAAACTGGGTGTATCTGCTAAGACACAGCATAACGAAGTTGCTCCTGCACAGCATGAGTTGGCTCCAATCTATGCAGAATGTAACGTGGCAGTTGATCATAACCAGTTGACTATGGAGACTTTAAAGAAAGTAGCTGGACGTCATGGGTTACAGTGTCTACTTCATGAGAAGCCATTCGCAGGTGTAAATGGATCCGGTAAGCACAATAACTGGTCTATCACAACAGATGATGGAATCAACTTGTTAGATCCAGGAGCAACTCCACATGAGAACGTACAGTTCTTACTGGTATTAACCTGTATTTTAAAAGCAATTGATAAACATTCTTCTTTACTTCGTGCTTCCGCAGCAGATGTAGGAAATGATCACAGATTAGGGGCAAATGAAGCACCACCAGCAATCCTTTCTGTATACTTAGGAGAGCAGTTAGGTGATGTGATCAGCCAGCTGATCAGCACAGGAACAGCAACACACAGTATATCTGGAACAAAATTAGAGACTGGTGTTAAGACTCTTCCAGACTTTATGAAGGATGCAACAGATCGTAATAGAACTTCACCATTTGCATTTACCGGTAATAAATTCGAGTTCCGTATGGTAGGTTCTCAGGATTCTGTAGCACAGCCAAACGTTGTATTAAATACTATCGTAGCAGAAGCATTTGCAGAAGCTTGCGATGCTCTTGAAAAAGCAGATGATTTTGAACTGGCAGTTCATGATCTGATCAAAAAATATGCAACAGAACATCAGAGAGTTATCTTCAATGGTAACGGATACTCAGATGAATGGGTTGAGGAAGCTGAAAAACGTGGTCTTCCAAACATCAAATCCATGGTTGATGCAATTCCAGCATATGTTGCTCCAGAATCTGTAACTGCATTTGAAAAATTCGGTGTATTTACAAAGACAGAGTTAGAGTCCCGTGTAGAGATCGAATACGAGACCTATGCAAAGACCATTAATATTGAAGCAAGATCCATGATCGATATTGCTGGAAAGCAGATCATTCCAGCAGTGATCAAATACACAACAGTCTTAGCTCAGTCCTTGTCTGCAGTTCAGGGAGCTTGCCCAGATGCTGACGTAAGTGTACAGACAGAACTTTTAACAGAGACCTCTGCATTATTATCTGATACCAAGATTGCTTTAGCAAAACTAGAAGATTTAGCAGAAAAAGGCTCTGCAATGGAAGAAGGCAGAGAGCAGGCTGTATTCTATAGAGATGAAGTTAAGGCTGCAATGGATGAATTAAGAGCTCCAGTTGACAAATTAGAGATGCTGGTAGACAAAGATATGTGGCCAATGCCTTCATATGGAGATCTGATCTTCGAAGTATAATCTGTTTTAGAACAGACCAAAGAACAATTTAAGAGATAATAAAGTGCGATACTTTTTTCGAACCACGAAGCTGTGGATAATGGGAGAAGTATCGCATTTTTTTATATCGCTAGGTATTTATGATCTGGCGGAAGAAGGTCTAAAGGACTTTCCCAAATAGAAGAAGGTCTAAAGGACTTTCTCAAATATAAAAAAGAGGAGGAAAACGTTATGACAGAAGAAATTATGACATTAGTCTCAGAAAACGTATTTGGTGTCTGGTTCCTGATCGGAGCCGCACTGGTATTTTGGATGCAGGCAGGATTCGCAATGGTGGAGGCAGGTTTTACCAGAGCGAAGAATACCGGTAACATCTTAATGAAGAACTTAATGGATTTCTGTATCGGAACCGTAGTGTTCATTGTGATCGGATTTTCCCTGTTGTTAGGCGAGGATTTGATCGGATTTATTGGAAAACCAGGATTTGATATTTTTACAGCATATGAAAGTTTTGATTTCTCAAACTTCGTATTTAACCTGGTATTCTGTGCAACTACCGCAACTATCGTATCTGGAGCAATGGCAGAAAGAACAAAATTCTTATCTTACTGCGTATACTCTGGTGTGATCTCAGCATTGATCTATCCAATCGAAGCTCATTGGATCTGGGGTGGCGGCTGGTTAGCTCAGTTAGGATTCCATGATTTTGCCGGTTCTTGTGCAATTCACATGGTTGGTGGTATTACTGCCCTGATCGGTGCAAAAATGGTAGGACCTCGTATTGGAAAATTCACAAGAGATAAAGCAGGAAAAGTAACAAAAGTAAATGCATTCCCAGGACACAACATTGCATTAGGATGTTTAGGATGTTTTATTCTCTGGTTCGGTTGGTATGGATTTAACGGAGCTGCTTGTACATCTATTCCTCAGTTAGGTTCCGTATTCCTTACAACAACCATCGCACCGGCAATAGCAACTGTAGTCTGTATGATCTTTACATGGATCAAATATGGAAAACCAGATGTTTCTATGTGTTTAAACGCTTCACTGGCAGGTCTTGTAGCAATTACAGCAGGTTGTGATGTAACAGATGCTTTTGGGGCTATTGTAATCGGTGCAGTAGCAGGATTGTTAGTAGTATTTGGTGTATGGCTTTTAGATTATGTACTTCATATTGATGATCCTGTTGGTGCAGTAGCCGTTCATATGATGAACGGTATCTGGGGAACTATCGCAGTAGGTCTTTTTGCAACACCATCTGCACCAAGCAATGATCTTGCAGGACTTTTCTATGGCGGAGGTTTTGATCTATTAGGAAAACAGCTTCTGGGTGTTCTTACTGTTGGAGCATGGGCAGCAGTTATGATGACTATTGTCTTCCTTGTTATTAAAGCAATCTTTGGACTTCGCGTATCCGAAGAAGAAGAAATTGTTGGTCTTGATATTAAAGAACATGGTCTTGCATCTGCTTACGCAGGATTCTCTATCATGGATATCTCTAATGGTATGACCATGGAAGTAAATGAAAATACAGATCTTGGAAGCTCTGATTACGAGACTGCTTCTCCAGCAGCAAAAGATGCAGCAGTTAGAGTGGAAGCAATGCCAGTATCTTCTACAGGCATTTACAAAGTAGTGATCATTTCCAGATTGTCCAGATACGATCACTTGAAGAAAGCCATGAACGAACTGGGCGTAACCGGTATGACAGTAACTCAGGTTATGGGTTGCGGTATTCAGAAGGGTGCCGGCGAAAAATATCGTGGTGTTGAAATGGATGCAACCTTACTTCCTAAGGTAAAAGTAGAAGTGGTAGTAAGCAAGATCCCAGTAGAAAAAGTAGTAGAAGCTGCTAAGAAATCTCTTTATACCGGACATATTGGCGATGGTAAGATCTTTGTCTATGATGTGGCACAGGTTGTCAAAGTCCGTACTGGTGAAGAAGGAATGGCAGCATTGCAGGATGTAGAATAATCTGCACTAATCTAAACGAGGTTAGTGAAATCTAATCCCCTTAGTTACAATATACATCAAAGTCGGAAAAAGGCATGACTGAAAGGTCGTGCCTTTTTTCTTTGCTGTGCGCCCAGCGGGCGCACGTTCTAATGGGTGCAAGTCCCTAACCCGCCCTAGTAGTGGGAAGGATATAGCTGAACACCAAGGGTGTCCACCGTGAGGTGGAATCTGAAGGAAGGTGTAAGCAAATCTCTGGTTTGACGAACAGAAATCACATGAGGCTATAGTTAAGGATAAGGCTGCAGTACAAGTCGAAGTCCAATAACTACTCGGAATTAACTGTAGTATATGTGGCAGATATATGGAGAGAAAGAGCGTGCGAGTACCTGGGGAG
>JAGAOC010000043.1 GCA_017623935.1 Agathobacter sp.
CACCGCAGCCTAGAGCCAGCAAGACTAAGTGTCTTCGGATTTCCGGATTTCGTAGAAAATTTGTCATGATTTGTTCCCTTCTATGGAATTTATTTCCCCATCTTATACCCAATGCCTCGCAAAGTCTGGATATACACCGGGTTTGCAGGATCATCCTCGATCTTTTCCCGAAGGCGTTTGATATAGACCGTCAAAGTGTTATCGTTTACAAATTCGCCAGCCAGATCCCAAAGCTCTTCAAGGATCCGGGTGCGGGAGAGCACCGTGCCCCGATTCTGGAAGAAGAACAAAAGAAGTCGATACTCCAGAGCAGACAAAAAAAGCTCCTGTCCGTTCTTATGGACCTGAGCTTTGCCGGGATCGAGGGTAAGTCCCTCATAGGAAAAGAGCACAGGCTTTGTTCCATAACGTCGGAGTACGCTATTAATCCGCGAGATCAGTTCCCTTGGGCGGAAAGGCTTAGGGATATAATCATCTGCTCCCAGATCAAGACCGGTAACGACGCTGTATTCGTCTCCGGACGCCGTTAAAAAGATCACGGGAATAGACATTTTTGCTTTCACAGCGGCACAGATAGAAAACCCATTGCCGTCGGAAAGGGACACATCTAAAAGCAATAGATCAAAAGGGACGTTCTCTTCCATTAAAAGCTCCATGGCTTTGGTCTGGCCATTGACAGCAGTGATGGAGAAGCCTTCTCTTTTCAAAAATTCAGTTAAATTTGCAACAATTCCTGGATCATCTTCCACTAATAAAATATTGGTCATGATATTTTCACCTATCTGGATTTGGCGTCAAAAGGGCTGGTTTTCTTAGCGCTATGTCATTTTGATACCGAATCCCATTTAGAAATTTTAGGTATAGTTTACCATGGCAAAGTGGTAGAAACAAGAAAAATTAAGTTGGTGCCATAGTTGATACCTTTTCATGGTGATCTCATTCGCAGGTCAGGTGCAAGAGGCGCAAAAGGCGCAAAGGGTAGTGGACTCAGTAGTCACAACTCATAAGGTTGATGAAATACAACCTATAAGGTTTATAAAGTATAACCTGTAAGGTACAATTGCGAGCTACAAAATCCCTCCCTTCCAATCCAAGCCACGAGAAAAACTGCGTGGAAGCCAAGGTCTGTCATCTCACGGGTGCAGTTGTCTCGTACTGTATGTAATCTCAGTAAGATTAAACTTTGGCCTGTTTTGGCTCCTGTGTTGCGTTCTCGCCCTGCGTGGTCTCCTCTTCCGGTCTCTTGAAGCCGGATTCCATATTCAGAACGCGCTTTACTGCATCCTGCAGTTCAGGATATTTTCGATATTGCTGAATAAGGGAGCGTTCCTCCGCAGAGATCAGAAAATCTTTTGGTTTGGCGGTCTTTTTGGTCGTAGACTCTGAAAAGGTATCAGCAAGGTTGCGGATCTTATAGAGTTCACAAAGTGCTACAAAAGTATCAGCAGTGGGATGAGCCTGATTGCTTTCCCATCCATAGATCGTTTTTTCTGCGACAGAAAGCTCATATCGATCACGTAATTGCACCATGACATCAGTGACTGACATAGAGTTCTGTTTGCGGTACTGCTTTAAGACCTCGCCGATTCTGTTATTTTTCATATTTTTATTCCCTGTACTAAAAATAGTTTTATCTTTTGTGTATTTTGTAAGTATTTGTCTAAAAATCTTATATTTCAAGGAATATTATCGCAAGATATTCTGCAAATCTCAGAAACAATGAAAAGTGTAGAAGGAGCTTCTGGGAATTTAAGAAGCGCCGATTTATGATTCTTATTTTCCCATTCCAGCAAAAAAAATGAAAATGCCTCTAAAGAAAAATGACTTTTAACCGATAAAAAATGTAGAAAGCTAATTTCAAGTAAGAGAGGAGATGCTGTTATGCGTATAGATGCATATAACCAGATAACACAACTTTATGGTGTGCAGAAGAACCTGACTACCCGTAAAACAACAGCTACAACTGCGGGAAGAGATCAGTTATCCATTTCTCAAGCAGGAAAGGATTATCAGGTAGCAAAGAGTGCAGTGTCACAGGCTTCAGACATCAGAGAGGATAAGATCGCAGCTCTTAAGAGCAGATTGGACTCAGGTAATTACCAGGTAGAAGCTGGAGATTTCGCCAGCAAATTATTAGAGAAGTATAATGCTTTGGTGTAGAAAGAGGATTTTGTAGTGGCTAGTTTAGTAGAAGAACTTGTAAGCATTTTGAAAGAAGAAGAACATATATATAAGGTTCTGTTAGATTATGGTGAGCAGAAACGCCAGATTCTGATAGCTGGGGATGTTCCATCTCTTGAAGAGCTTACAGGTCTTGAACAGAACGCCAGTGATATGTTGTTGTCTTACAGCAATAAGCAGGTGCGCGTGTTAAGTGACATTGCCACTGTGCTTGGGAAGGGCGAAGAGAAGATGACGGTGACCAGATTGATCGGTCTCCTTGAAACCCAGCCTGAGGTGCAAAAACAGCTTACTGCTGCAAGAGATGCCCTCTTGGATTCTGCGACAAAAATGCAGCGGCTGAATCAGCAGAATGAAGTGTTGATCCGCCAGGCAATCGAACTGGCAGAGTTTGATCTTACCTTATTTAAGAGCATGCGCCAGGCACCTGAGACCGCCAACTATGACAAGAACGCTTATAATACAGGAAGTATTTTAGGCAGTACAGGATTTGATGCAAAACAGTAATTTGGGAGGAAATAAGAAATGGCAAACGGATTTGGAAGTTTTTATGTAGGAACATCCGGCTTGCAAAGTGCACAGAATGCGTTAAACGTAACAGCGAACAACATTTCCAATGTTGATACCACAGGCTATGTTCGTGAGCAGGTGCGTTTTTCAGACAAACATTATTTAACCCTTCAGAACGAAACAGCCAAGACTTTGGTTCAGCAGTCGGGAATCGGAGTTTCTATTGGTGACGTTGTTCATGCAAGGGATGTTTTTTTAGATAAAGCATTTCGCCAGGAAGCAGGAAGAGAATCGTTCTATGCTACCATGTATGAATCAGTTTCTTATGTGGAAGATATGTTCCAGGAATTGAACGGAGAAGAATTTAAGAATAGTATCAGCGATATGTATACTGCTTTTCAGGAATTGGCAAAAGACCCGGCAGATTCAGTAAATCAGAACCTGATCTTACAGAAGTCAGAATTATTTGTAAGCCGGTGTTTTTCTTTATATCAGGATCTGCAGAGTTATCAGAGCAATCTGAACGATCAGATCAAAGCAGATATCGATTCCATCAATGAGATGGGAAATAGAATCTATGATCTGAACCTTCAGATTCAGAAGATAGAAGCGGCTGGAATCGAGACAGCCATGACTTTAAGAGATGAAAGAGATTATCTGTTAGATGAATTAGCGACCTATGCTAACATTACCTACTACGAAGATAACACAGGATTCGTAAATGTATCTTTAGAAGGGGAAGAATTCATCGACGAGAACAGATGTTACAATATTGCCCTGCAGATGGACAACGGAACTTCATTCTATACTCCATACTGGCCACATCTGTCCGATACGAAAAAAGGAAATTATACAGAAGTATTTGATATACATGCAGACATTTCCAGTGAATTTAATAACGACATCGGAAGTGTCAAAGCAAAATTGATCTCCAGAGGAGATGGTTACGGCGAGTACAGTCAGCTGGAGACCGAAGAAGGATATCGTCAGGTCGAGAGCTGTACGGTAATGGAAGCAGAAGCGCAGATCTCATATCTGTTCCATAGCCTTGTAACTCAGGTGAATGACATTTTCTGTCCGAATACTACACTGGAAAGTGATATTTCAGATGGAACCACCACCATTCCGGCAGGAACCAAGATCTTAGATACTGATAACTGTTTTTATGGAGAAGACGGAGAACTTCCACCGAGAGAGATATTTACAAGATTAGGAACAGAACGTTATACAGCAGTAGAAGTAGGTGGCGAGACCTATTACGTATATAATGAAGAAACAGATCTGCCATCATCAAAATATACTCTTGGAAATGTTGCAGTAAATGAAGAAATGTGCCATCAGGTAACACTGATGCCGGCGTATACGAAGAACGGTGCAGTGGCATATGATATGGCTTCTAAGCTGACAGGTCTTTGGGAGGCTACAGAATTAAGAATTAACCCGGATGACCAGTTCCCATGCAATTTTTCCAGCTTCTATGACAAGATGATCACCAAACTTGGTATCGAAGGAAGTTCTTACAGAACCTCATCAGAGACCTTAAGTGATACTGCGGCAAGTCTGGATAATCAGAGACAGCAGGTTCTGGGTGTTTCTTCTGATGAAGAACTGACCCACATGGTAAAATTCCAGGCGGCTTATAATGCAGCCAGCCGTTATATTACCGTGATCAGTGAGATGACAGAATTAATCGTAAGTTTGATATAAAAGGAGGGTACATATGCCATCACAGTTTTTTGGACTGAATATAGCAGCCAGTGGGTTATCGGCTTTTCAGACATCTATTAACGTGACAACGAATAATATTTCTAATGTCCAGACTGAAGGGTATACCCGCCAGAGTGCTACACTGGAATCTACTCAGGCGATCCGTTGCTATACGAAATATGGAAGCATCGGAACAGGTGTAGCGGCTACAGAGATCCGCCAGGAAAGAGACCTGTATTATGATGATAAATACTGGGAGAATAGTGGAAGTCTTGGTTTTTACGAGCAGAAGCTCTATTATCTGGATCAGATTGAAAGTGTTTTTACAGATAATGAGACTCAGGAAGGGTTTGCAACTATTTTTGCAAAAATGTTCAACGGATTAGATACCCTGAAAAATAACGCAGCAGACGAAAGCGTACGTAATCAGTTTATCAATCAGGCACAGAGTTTATGTACTTATTTTAATGCGTTATATTCCAGCCTTCAGGAAATTCAGGAAGACGCTAATGAAGAGATCAAGAATTCAGTAGATTGTATCAATACCTATTCCAGCAAGATCGCTTTGCTGAATAAGCAGATCAATACCGTAGAGATCAATGGTGGTTACGCCAACGAATTAAGAGACGAGAGAGCAAATCTGATCGATCAGCTTTCCGCCATCGTGGATGTAGAGACTTCAGAATATGAAGTACAGAATACTAACGGAGAGAATCTGGGTGGAACCAATTACACCGTTATGATCAACGGACAGATCTTAGTAGATGGAAATGATTATAGAACCTTAGAATGTACTTCTTCTGCATATCAGCATTGCCAGAGTGATATAGAAGGTATGTATGAGATCACTTGGGCAGATACAGGAATGAGATTTGCAGCGACTACAGGAACTGCAAACGGAACATTAAAAGCTCTGTTTGAGATCAGAGATGGTAATTATAATCAGAATCTGACAGGAGAGATCACCGCTATATCAGCGAACTCCTTTACTATTGCACCACCATCTATTACAAACATTAATGCTTTAAGTCTTCCGGACAACGGACAGGTTACTGTAAATAATAAGACTTATATTTATACCGGATGGTCTGCAGAAGTAGATGAGAATGGAAAATTAACCAGTTTCACTTTTGAACTGGAGTCAGAACTGACCCAGAACGAAATTGACCGTTTGGTAGGAAAAGAACTGACCCAGAGTGCCAGCATCAATGCAATGGGTATTCCATATTATCAGCAGCAGATCACAGAATTCTTAAGAGAATTTACCCAGCTCTTCAATGAGATCGAGCAGGGTGGCGAGACCTTAAATGGTGAGATAATGGGATCCTTCTTTGTAGGAACCACCAAGACAGGCACAGTATATGATTTTAGCGACTGGCAGAAGGATGAGGATGGAAAATATCCATCAACCATCTCATCCAAAGATGATAGTTACTACCAGATGACAGCAGAGACTATCGTGATCAACGCTAAGTCCATTAAAGATCCAACCTATTTTTCTACGGCAGAGACCATCAAAGATGGTGCAGATGCTTATGATGTAGTAGACAAACTCTTGACTTTACAGGAAGATGTGACCATGTTCCGCGGAGATGATGCAAGTTCATTCTTAGAGAAACTGATCTCTGATATTTCTGTAGATACAGAGAAAGTTCAGACATATTATAACAATTATTCGAATTTGGATACCGTCATTACCAATATGAGAACATCTGTATCCGGTGTAGATGAAGATGAAGAAGCATTGAATCTGGTAAAATTCCAGAATGCATACAATATGGCGTCAAAAGTGATTTCCGTTATGAGCGAATTATACGATAAGTTGATTAACGAAACAGGAGTATAGGAGGTAATTTCATGCGTATTACAAATAACATGATCGTCAACAATACTAAGTCCAACATCAATAATAATAAGATTAACGTAGATAAATATAATACGCAGATGACAACACAGAAGAAGATCTCAAAGGCTTCGGAAGATCCTGTAATCGCAATCCGTTCTTTACGTTTATCTACTAATCTAAGTCACTTGAATCAGTATCTGGATAATAATATCCCGGATGCAGAGGCTTGGTTGGATGTTACAGAAACAGCACTTACGAATATGAAAGATATTTTAACAGATGTTCGTACTCAGTGCGTAAACGGATCTACAGATACCTTGACTGCAGATGACAGAGAGACCATCTTAAAAGCTCTTGAAGCATTAAGCGAACAGATCTATACAGAAGGAAATTCTGACTATGCAGGAAGAACTGTATTTACAGGCTACCGCACATCCAGTCAGCTGACCTTTGAACAGGATGAAGCAGAGACAAAATACCAGATTGAGCAGGAATTCAGTTATACAGATCTGCAGGAGCAGCGTTATTATACTGGTGAGGTTGAAGTTCCAACTAATGCCGACAGCGAATGTACCGAGGAGATCGGAGAGCAGGCTCATTTACGTCTCCGTATGGCATATCATGGAATAGATTCTTTAGATAGTTTTTCTATTACCATGAATGGAGCAGAAAGCACATATGAAAATGGCGAAATAGCAGGATACACTGTAACCGAATATGGCAGTGAAGAAGCTTGGGAAGAAGCTGGTGCCGAGTTAGCAGATGATGAGATCATTTTCTTCAAAGATACAGGAGAATTGATCTTTGGAAAAGATGTAGCAAATGAATTAAAAGATGCAAAAGCAACCTTCTCCGTTACTTATACTAAGACAGGATTTGATAAGGGAGAGGCAAGACCGGAGTACTATTATAATTGTACCGATATTACTCCGAACCAGGAGCCTGTAGAATACGAGAAGCAGAATCAGGAGATTCAGTACACGATCGCTAACAGTACACTTCTTACAGTAAATACACAGGCAAGTGACGTGTTTGATACTGCTATCGCAAGAGATGTGGATGAACTCATTACCATCGTGCAGAAAGCAACAAATGCTCATGACAAAGTAACAAAGATCGAAAGTATGCTGAATGAGGCACAGTATTCTGATGAAGTGTCTCAGGCAAACTTAAAGACTTATCTGGAAGCTGCTCAGAAAGAAGCAGACTACGCAGACGACAATCTGCAGAAGACTTACAGCCAGTATATTACTAATTTTGATAATTACTTAGAGAAAGTTAATATCGCGATCACTAACGTGGGAAGTACTTCTGATCGTCTGGCTCTTACTCAGACACGAGTAGACAATCAGCAGTCCACAGTAGAAGAACTGAAATCTTTAAATGAAGATAGAAGTATTTCAGATATTATCATTGATTATACCGCAGCTTATAACGCTTATCAGGCAAGTCTGACAGGCGCAAGCAAGGTAGGAGAGAGAACATTGCTGGATTATTTATAATATCCATCATTGGCAAGGAGGTACGCCATGAAGGCAAAAACAAGATTATTTGGGGAAATTGATATTGCAGATGAAAAACTCATTGTTTTGGAAAAGGGAATGATCGGTTTTCCGAATTTAGTTCATTTTGCATTGATCTTTGATGAAGAAAAAGGAATGGATCGTTCCAATATTATGTGGCTTCAGTCCATGGATGAACCGGAGATCGCATTTCCGGTTATGTTACCAACAAAAGTAAAAGAGGATTATAGTCCAACCGTCAGCGACGAGGTACTTACATCTCTTGGAAATCTTACTACAGAGAATACTTTTATTCTGGTAACTGTAACAGTACCAAGGAAGATTGAAGATTTTTCTGTGAACCTGAAAGCACCGATCATTATTAATGTTGCAACCAATAAAGGCGTTCAGATTATCGTAGAAGATGATTTTCCGGTGAAATTTAAAGTCTATGAGCTGCTGAAGAATAAGAAAGAGAAAGCAGGTGAATAGATATGTTGGCATTAACTCGTAAGAAGGGCGAAGCCTTAGTCATTAACAATAACATTGAGATTACAGTGCTTGATGTAAGAGGAGATCAGATCAAACTTGGCATATCTGCACCAAAGGATGTGCCGGTATATCGTAAAGAGGTATATCTCCAGATTCAGAAAGAGAATGAAGAGGCTACTCGCGTGGATGGGCTTGAATTATTTGAAGAATTAATGTAATTTTTGTAAAAAAGTATTAACTTTAAAGAATATCTTCCGATATATTAGGTAGAAAGCTATAAAAATATGCACACGGAGGTGTAAGAAATGGGAGTAGAAGCTATAAAAGGCGCTGGAATGGCTTATCAGGCCGCACCAACTGCAGAACCAAAAGTAAGTCCAAGGATGGAAACTGAAATTGTACAGGAGCCTATTGCTCCGAACACGCAACCAATTAAGAATACAGAAGCATCTTCCCAACAGAAAGGCTATCAAGAAGATTCTCCTGAGAAGCAGGCATCAACTACGAATGCTCAGATTCAGAAGGCTGTGGAAGACATTAATAAAAAGGCATATAATTCAGAAGCTATCTTTGGAATCCATGAAGAGACCAATCGAATTACGATCAAGATTGTAGATCGATCTACTAAGGAAGTGATCAAAGAGCTTCCACCAGAGAAGACCTTAGACATGATCGCGAAAGTCTGGGAGATGGCTGGATTATTAGTAGACGAGAAGAGATAGGAGGAAGAGTGCTATGGCAATGCGAGTATCTGGAATTAATTCTGGACTTGATACAGATGCTATCGTACAGGAATTAGTATCTGCTTACAGTAAGAAAACAGAGAAATACGAAAAAGCACAGACAAAGCTTTCCTGGAAACAGGAAACTTGGAAAGATTTAAATACCAAGATCTATAGTTTATATACCAGTGTGTCAAATATGAGATTTTCATCTGCATATAACACCAAGAAAACTACAGTATCTGATAGTACCAAAGCGAAAGTGACCGCAAGCAGTGATGCAGTTACAGGAACTCAGAAATTAAACGTTCTTGAGATGGCGCAGGCAGGATATGTTACCGGTAAGAAACTGGAACTTTCCACCGGTGAGAAGGTTACTAGTAGCACCAGCTTATCTGAGTTAGGATATAAAGGTGGTGATGCTTCTATCCAAGTTAAGACCGCAGATGGAACAACCACTATTGACATTAAGAAGACAACAAAGATCTCTGATCTGGTAAAATCATTACAGGATGCCGGTTTGAATGCCAGCTTTGATGAGAATAATCAGCGTATGTTCGTTAGTGCAAAGTCATCTGGTAAGGATAATGACTTTGTTCTCATGGGAAGCAGCAAAGACGGATCTGATGCATTAAAAGCTCTTGGATTAGATGTAGCTTTGGTTGAGACTGCAGAAGATGGCAGTTTACAGTTTACAGCAGAAGGAGCTTCTTATCAGGCAGATTATGACGTATATGCAGCAGCTCAGAGTTATGCTGGGGAAAGTGCAGGAGATAAGGTCAATGCATACCTGTTAGATAAGTTAGCAGAATATGATAACGCTAAAGCAGCTAAAGAAGCTGCAGAAGCTAGTAGCGCAGAATTGAAAGCGCAGAATGCAGAACTCGAGCAGCAGAAAGCAGATTCATTAAGTAAGATCGATCTTATCAATCAGTATAATGAACTGGATGTAACAGCAGATGATTATGATGAGAAAGTTGCGGCCATCAAAGAAAGCTTGGCTGAATTAGAAGGTGATGACGTAACAGCAGATGATATTGATCTGGCTAGTTATGATGTTGCTGCTTTACAGCAGACAGCAGATGATGCAGATGCAACCATTATTGCAAATGAAGCAATAATTGATGCAAATCGTGAGATCATCAATACAAATAAAGAGATCATGGTAGCAAGTCCTGTTGCAGAGTTAGCAGAAGAGGAAGATAGAGATGCTGCAGTTGCTCATCAGGTACAGAGAGCAATTGATGCTAACACAGTATTGACCAGCGGCAATTATACTTCCAGCAGTGCAGTTAAGATCGCAGGATGTGATGCTAAGATCAAATTAAATAATGTAGAATACACCAGTTCTTCTAATTCCTTTACGATCAATGGACTTACCATTGAAGCCATGGGAATTACCGGAGATGGAAAAGAGAATGAGATCTCTATCAATACATCAATTGATGCACAGGGTATCTACGATAAAGTTAAAGACTTCTTAACAGAGTACAATACACTGATCAATGAGATGTGCAAGTTATACAATGCAGATTCTGCCAAGGATTATGAGCCATTGACAGATGATGAGAAGGATGCAATGTCCGATACAGAGATCGAGAAATGGGAAACAAAGATCAAAGATTCTCTGCTTCGTCGTGATACCACTTTGAACAGTGTTATGTCTGCTATGATCAATTCCATGTCAACTACATATAAAGTGAATGGTACAACTTATAGTTTATCCAGTTTCGGAATTCAGACATTAGGATACTTAAACGCAGCTGAGAACGAAAACTATGCATACCACATTGATGGTGATGAGGATGATAGTAATACTTCCGGTAATAAAGATAAACTTATGGCAGCAATTCAGGAAGATCCTGATGCTGTGATTGAGTTTATGAAACAGTTATCTCAGGGACTTTATACTGCAATTGACAATAAGATGAAGTCTACTACTTTAAGTTCTGCATATAAAGTATACAATGACAAAGAGATGGATAAACAGTATGCAGAATATACAGAGACCATTAGTAAATGGGAAGACAAGGTGGCTGAGAAGGAAGAATACTACTATGACAAGTTTACGGCTATGGAGACAGCTCTTGGCAAGTTAAACAGCCAGACCAGTTCCTTATCAGGATTATTCGGTAGCTATTAAGTTTTTTTACAAGGATAGAGTGAAATAGGAGGATGTATGGCACAGAGAAATGCCTATGCGGCTTATCAAAATAGTAAAGTATTAACTGCTTCACCAGCAGAGTTGACACTTATGTTATATGAAGGAGCAATCCGCTTCTGTAATGTAGCAATTGCGTCAATCGATAAGGGCGATGTACAGGTTGCTCATAATAATATTATGAAAGCTCAGAGAGTCATTCAGGAGCTTCAGGCAACATTAGATATGAAATATCCGGTAGCTGAAGATTTCAACAAAGTATATAATTATTTGATCTCAAGACTGATGGAAGCAAATCTTGAGAAGAACGTTGAGATCTTAGAAGAAGTTTTAAAACATATGCGTACCATGAGAGATACATGGAAGGAAGTTATGCAGATCAATGCGGCTAATAAGAATCATGTATCATAGGAGTAAGTATGCAGGAGTTAGCTTATATTGAAATCATGCTGCAGAGTTTGAAGAAGAAGATCGGTGTTTTAGATCAGATCATTTCTTGGAACGAGAAGCAGAAGGCGCTGTTGGAAGATTCAATGGCAAGTGTTGAGAGTTTTGATGAAACTGTGGAAGCGAAAGCTAGATTGATTGAACAGATGGAGCAGTTGGACAGTGGATTCGAGAAACTCTTTGCCAGAGTGAAAGAAGAACTGGCAGTTCATAAAGAGGATCATGCGGCTGAAATTCGTAATATGCAGGAATGTATCAAAGAGATTACGAATAAAAGTGTGGAGATTCAGACACAGGAAGCAAGAAATAAGGATCTGATGACCCAGAAATTTGCTTCAGTGCGTCAGAAAGCCAAAAATGTTCGTGCGAATTCTAAAGCGGTAAATCAATACTACCGCAATATGATGCAGTTGAATTATGTTGACCCACAATTTATGGACAATAAGAAGTAATAGTAAAGAAAAATAAAATTTTTTACAAAAAATTTTTCTTTTGCTATAAAGTATTTGATGAAATGTCCGATATATATTACAAGTAAACAGAAACATTGTTACTTAGTGACAGAACTTGAAACGGAGCGCGCGGCCAGGACGAGGGAGAGTCACACAACAAAAAACTAAAAAACAAAATATGTGAGCAAGGACGCTCACGAGAATTTCAAGGAGGAAATTTTTATGGTAGTACAGCACAATATGCAGGCAATGAATGCCAACAGAATGTTAAACATCACAACAACACAGCAGTCTAAAGCAACAGAGAAGTTATCTTCTGGTTACAAGATCAACCGTGCAGCAGATGATGCAGCAGGACTTTCTATCTCTGAAAAAATGAGAAAACAGATCCGTGGTCTTGATCAGGCTTCTACAAACGCACAGGATGGTATCTCTGCAGTACAGACAGCTGAAGGTGCTTTAACAGAAGTTCATGATATGTTACAACGTATGAACGAATTAGCAGTTCAGGCAGCTAACGGAACTAACAGTGAATCTGATCGTAAATCCATCCAGGACGAAATTGATCAGTTAACAACAGAAATCGATCGTGTTGCTGAGACAACCAAGTTCAACGAGACTTACCTTCTGAAAGGTAACGGCAAAACTTCTACAGCTATTATCTCTGCTAAAGATGCTGGTATCGAAGGAACATTAACAGGTATCGGAACTGGTACAGCTGAATTCAAGATGGACGCTCTGAAAGAAGGTCAGGACATCTCTATCGGTGCTAAAGGTTACACAATTGGTACTGTAATCGCTGATGTTAAGACTGCAGCTGGAGCAGCATCAGTAGGAAGCACTGTAACAATCGATGGAACAGAGTACACAATCGCAGCTAAGACTAACGAGATCGACAATGAGTATACTCAGGCTGATATTAAGAAATTAGTTAACGATGGTGCAACTGTAATCGTTGGAACAAAGACATACGTTGCTATGACTGACGCTGATAACGATGGAATTAGTGATAATGATGCATCTGTTATCAACACAACTAAAGCTTATGATTTAATCAAAGATGAACTTAAGACAGCAAGCTCTATCGGAACAGATCCAGGACAGGAAGCTTCTGTAGGCGATGCATCTAACAAAGGTGTATACTCTTCAACAAATACTCAGGTTACTTTCACAATTACAGAAGGTAAAGTAGAAGTTGATCAGGGATTACAGATGGGATTACACGTAGGTGCAGATGCTGACGGAACTAACAAGATCACATTCACAATGAAGACTATGGACTCTGCAGGACTTGGAGTTAAAGGTCTTAACGTTGTTGATAACTCTGGAGCAAAAGCTACTTATGCAATCGATTCTATCGCAGATGCAATCTCTAAAGTATCTGCTCAGAGATCTGAACTCGGTGCTGTTCAGAACAGATTAGAGCATACAATCAAGAACTTAGATAACGTTGTTGAAAATACCACATCTGCTGAATCTCAGATTCGTGATACAGATATGGCTGAAACAATGGTTGAGTACAGCAAGAACAACATCCTTGCTCAGGCAGGACAGTCTATGCTGGCTCAGGCTAACCAGGCTAACCAGGGAGTATTATCTATTCTTGGATAATTGCAATTCATTGCATGACTATCAGCTATTCAAAGGGAAGCGGTTTCGCTTCCCTTTTTTAATGAAATTCTTGAGTTAACCTTTTTGCAGATAAGGGAGCTTCGTTTCTGGTAGGCGAGATTGCCTTATGTACAAAAGATGTGCATAAAATGAGATTAAATATGAAAAAATGTGGAAAATTTTAAAAAAATTTAATTTTAGGGGTTAAGTATCTTTAAAACTACCCGATATAATGAATAAGTAAAAATGGTAAACAAGTACCATGAATAATATAAAAAAGTAACCAAGGATAGTTACATTAGATTCAAGGAGGAAATTCAATATGGTAGTACAGCACAATATGCAGGCGATGAACGCCAACAGAATGTTAAACATTACAACAACTCAGCAGTCAAAGGCAACTGAGAAATTATCATCCGGATATAAGATCAACCGTGCAGCAGATGATGCAGCAGGACTTTCTATTTCTGAGAAGATGAGAAAACAGATTCGTGGTCTGGATCAGGCATCTACCAACGCTCAGGACGGTATCTCTGCAGTACAGACAGCAGAGGGTGCTATGACTGAAGTTCATGATATGTTACAGCGTATGAATGAATTAGCAGTTCAGGCAGCTAA
>JAGAOC010000044.1 GCA_017623935.1 Agathobacter sp.
GCAAGATCACCAGAGATGAGGTGATCCGTTCATGAATATCTTCGGAAAAGTAACCTTAAGAAATTTACAGAAAAATAAGACCCGTACTCTGGTCACCATGATCGGCATTATCCTTTCTACCGCCATGTTCACCGCTGTGACCACTACGATCTCTTCCCTTCAGGAATACATGGTAGATTATAACGTCTACTCTGAGGGAAACTGGTACGGAGCCGGCTTCTCCTTAAACCGTGAGGAAGCTGAAAACTTAAGCAACTCCGATGAAGTTGCGCAGTCTGTTTCTCTGGGTAACGTGGGATATGCTTATTTAGAAAATAGCACTAATAGTTATAAACCTTATCTTTTCGTGGGATCTATGGGCGAAAGCTTTACAGAACAGATGCCGGTTCATCTTACAGAAGGAAGACTTCCAGAAAATTCTACCGAGATCATCCTTCCAACCCACCTGGAAAAAAACGGTGGAATCTCCTATGAGATCGGTGAGGTCTTAAACCTTTCTATTGGAGAAAGAACTTGGGAAGGAACAACTCTTAACAATCATTTGCCATTTTATATAGGAGATCATTTAGAAGACTTCCGGGAATTTTCCCAGGATGGCTCTACCATCCTCCTTGGAGATGAGACTTGGATCAAATCCTTTGATGTAACTTACACCGTGGTAGGATTTTATGAGCGGCCTGCATTTGAAGATTACAGCGCGCCAGGTTATACGGCATTAACCTACGGGGTTGACTCCGCTTTGATTTCTTCTTATGACGTATTTTACACTACCAAATCCGGCAAAGACGCTATTTCTTTTACGGAAAAACAGAGTTTCTATCCAGACAATGGACAGATCAACATTGACCTGCTGCGACTCTACGGCTACTCCGAAGAAAGCAGTTATAACGAAGTATTATATGGTTTGGCTGCCATTTTAATTGGAATTATCGCTTTTGGTTCAATTTCTCTGATCTACAATGCATTTTCTATTTCAGTCAGTGAACGAACCAAACAGTTTGGAATTCTTTCTTCTATTGGCGCAACCAAAAAACAGCTGCTTTCCAGCGTTATTTATGAAGCACTTTACTTAAGTGTGATTGCCATTCCTCTGGGAATCCTTTCCGGACTGATAGGTATGGGCGTGACCTTTCATTTTGTGGGATCGTCTCTTGCCAGCCTGATGTATAATGCTCCTGGAGTAGAATTGGGACTCCACCCTTCTATTGGCGCTATTATCACCGCAGCAGTCGTTGCCCTTTTGACCATATTGATCTCTGCCTATCTGCCTGCCAGGAAAGCCTTAAAACAACCTGTTATGGATGCGATCCGACAGAATAATGACATTAAGATCTCTTCAAGAAAAGTCCGCACAAATCCTCTCATTGCCAAACTTTTTGGCTTTGAAGGAATGATCGCCGTGAAAAATTATAAAAGAAGCAAGAAAAAATACCGTGCTACCGTTTTTTCTCTTTTTATCAGCGTGGTCTTATTTATTACTGCCAGCAGTTTCTGCGAATACCTTACCC
>JAGAOC010000045.1 GCA_017623935.1 Agathobacter sp.
ACTTTTACAGTATCAAAGCGGGTGATGGGAATCGAACCCACGTATCCAGCTTGGAAGGCTGGTGTTCTACCATTGAACTACACCCGCATATCAGTCGGGGTGACAGGATTCGAACCTGCGACCTCCTGGTCCCAAACCAGGCGCTCTAGCCAAACTGAGCCACACCCCGAAGGTTTTATTTGTTTGTTTTTTTGTGCCATGTCCTTGACACAAATAGGATTATACGGCAGCTTGGAGAGAAAGTCAACACTTTTTTTCAATTTTTTTTAATTTTTCTTCAAAACCTTAAAAAGCCCTTGATAACAGCAGGTTTTTCATGGCTTTTAATGCCTTACCACGATGGCTGATCCGATTTTTTTCTTCTGGAGAAATTGCTGCAGAGGTGCATCCATACTCTTCTAAATAGAAGATTGGATCATAGCCAAATCCATTTTCTCCTTCGATACTGTATCCAATATGTCCTTCCATGGTCTCACGGACTACCTGAACGTCTCCATCTGGGAAAACTGCTGCAATGGCACAGACGAACCGAGCGGTTCTCTTTTCCTGTGGTACGCCTTCCATACGGTCTAAAAGAGCCTGATTCTTAATATCATAAGAAGTATCCTCGCCTAAATAGCGCGCAGAATAGATTCCAGGCTCTTTATTTAAATAATCGATCTCCAAGCCTGAATCATCTGCCATAACGATGGCGTCAGTGTATTCTGCGATGGCTTTCGCCTTGATCATGGCATTTTCCTCAAAAGTTGTACCATCTTCCACGATATCCACGGAAATTCCAGCCTCTTTCATGGAAATGATCTCCACATCCATATCTGCCATGATTTCCTGAATCTCTCTTAATTTTCCCTGATTTCCTGTTGCAAAAACAATTTTAACTGCCATATTCGTTCCTCTCTTAACTAATTCCTTATCTTAGTAATTCTTAATCTTAATAATTCTTACTTAAAATCCTTCGTCATACGCCCGTAAAATGGCATTATAAATGCCCTGGGCAGTTTCTTCTTGATATTCTTCTGTTTTTAATTTATCCAGTTCTTCCCGGTTGGTCATAAAGCCAACCTCGATCAATGCTACTGGTACTTCACTTGTCCTGATAATATAGATTCTGTCACCTTCCACCAGACCAAGGCTCCGGCTTCCAATGGAGGAGATCACTTCTTCCAGACAGATCTGCGCAAATTCCTTGCTGGATGGAGCTCCCTCATAGGATTCACTATATAAGACCTGTGTTCCTTGCAGGCTGGAAAATTTTCCACTATTAGAAGCATTATTATGAATACTGATAAATAAGTCTGCTTCCACACCATTTGCCAGATTTACCCGGTTCTGTAAAGATGGGTTGCTATCGTCTGTCCTGGTATAGTATACCTTAAGCCCCGGATCATTTTCCTGGGCTTCATCTAACAATTCTTTTAATTCCAGAAGGATCGCCAGATCGATATCCTTTTCCGATACGCCGCCTTTTACTGCTCCCGGCGCTCTTCCTCCATGACCGGCATCTACCACGATAACTTTGTCATAGATATCCTTAGGCGCTGTAAAATCCAGATAGAGCCCATTTCCTTCAAAGGTTGAAGAAAGTTCATAGACTTTGTCCAATCCTAACGCCAGAACGCCATCTGTTCCCTGTTTATAGTAGGTAATAGAGGCAATATGGTCACTGCTGCCCCTCACCCCATATTCAGAGAAATAATCTGTCATCCCGTCCGGAAAAATGATAGAGACTGTCCGAGTCAGATAATCATTTTCAATTGTAATAGAAGAAGGATCCACTCCAGAAGGAATCTGGATCTCCAACTGAGCATCCATAGAAACGGTTCCCTCTTCAATCGTACCTTCTACGCCTCCTGTAAACTCGCCCGCATTGTTTTCTGCCTCTTTATCGAATTCAAATAATACCGCCGTATCAGTTGAAAAGATTGCCCAGCTTCTGAGCCTTGGGAAAAAAGGAAGAGCAATGCACATAGTCAGGGTCAATAACCCTGTCAGGAGCGTAACGCCTTTTAACACTTTTTCATCCATATTTATCTGTTATTCGTAAATGCTTTAATACACAAATTACAATCTTTCTGTTCTTTTACGTTTACAAAACGGGTTCCATTATAGCTGATATAGCCTTCGCCATCTTCTAGATCCACAGAAGCTAATGCCTTGTCCTTGGAATCGTATTCAATTGCCAAAGGCATACTTGCTCCCGGAGTCTTAATATATAAGACTACCGCATAACGTTCTCCGGCATCTACATGGATCTCTGTATCAAAATCTATGGTATAATATCCTGCTTTTTCAAGATTTCCTTTACCCACTAAGACCTTATTGGAAAAAGAATCCTCATTCTGGAAATTCTTTACCACATAAAGTTCATAACTGGTCTGTGCCGCTGTTGCATAAAAAGAAGCTGCTGTTACCGTCTCTGCCTGCTCTGCAGTAAATACGTTGGCACCATAAATGTCTTCTCTTCCGTATCCTAATTTTCCTACCCAGCCGCAAAGGTCGCTCTGATAAATATTGTCGTAATTATCCACATCCTCAATGCTGGTATAGACAACGTTATGAGTTCCAATATTTACATCATAATAAGAGACATAGAAGATCCCATTTTCTCCGAAATCCTCTCCCCAGCTGTTCTGGCAGATAAACGCTCCGTCACCCTCTGGTTCTACAGAAAAATTCTCCTTGGAATAATTATCATCCCAGCCAATGATGACCACATCGTGATTTGGCTTTTCCTGGCCCATATAGCAATAAGCCTTTGTTTCTTTATTGTAGAAGGAAGACTTGCTCTGTGAGCTCTTTAAAGAGCTGTAAAGGGAACTCTGTACACCGCCATACTTAAAAACAGCCGTCTTGATCCCTTCGTAATCCTTACCATCAATGATCTGCATTTCCTGAACATGTTTTACAGGAGACAGGTCACTGCTTGTCTTATTATCTCCATAAGGATCGTCAGACTCATATACTGGCCCCTGCCATGCAGCCAGATAAGCCATTCCCATAGTATACTCACCACCATCGTACTGGGTGATATTAAAGGAATTGCTCATACTCATATGATCCACAGAAAACACCATGCTTTCTTCCGGTAAAAGAGAGGATTCCATAGCACTTAAGGCTGCAAAAGCCCAACAAGTACCATAACTTCCCTGATTTCTGATCTGAGAAATTCTGCTCTTCTCCCGAAGATCATAACGGGATGGAATTATCGTGGTACTTTCCGATGTATCAGCCGTAGTCAGGGTATTACTTTCCATGTCAAAATTGTAATTATATCCCAAAAGTTCTGTTAGATCCGTAAGACTCACATAATACTCTCCATCTTCCAAAGTAAAGGCCGACTCAATCGTAATCGGTTCCCCGGAAGACTGCGCCAGATACTCGTCCAACGGAAATACCACGGAAGAATTATGCTTCTCTACCATTAATTCCTTTCCACTGTACACATGGGCACTACAGTTCAATGCGTCCCTTAAAATAGAGATTGGAACCATAATGCTTCTGTTGTTGTTCATATAAATGTTGTAATTCTCGCTGGTATACTCTTTATTATCGATCATCAGTGTAATTACATTATTATTCACATCCGCAGCGATCAGAGGATACCACACATCTTCTGTCAGATTTCCACCACGGAACTCGCCGATCTCCGCCCTGTCCCACTGATAGAAATAAAATTCCACGCCAAATAACAGCGCAATGATAATTGTAAAAATAATATATTTCTTTGAAAATTTCATGAAAACCTCTTAAATACTACACTCGTTTTGGGGGCTTCGGTCCCATAAACTGATAAAAATATGTCTTGATCATTCCGTTATAGATTTTCCGGTTCTTGTCCGCTTTTCGCCCTACATAGCGCTCTGCGTCCTCATAGCTGGTGATCATATACATAGACCAGCTGTCCAATCCTCTGTATACTTCACCGATCGTAGAATATAACTCTGGCAGATCTTTCTTATCTTCCAGACGCTCTCCATAAGGAGGATTGGTAATGATAAATCCGTATTTCTTAGGATGGCGCAACTGTGCCACCGGTCTCTGCTGAAAATGGATCAGATTTTCTACGCCTGCACGCTTGGCATTTTCTCTTGCAGCCTTCACCACTTCCGGATCGATATCATATCCCTGGATATCCACCTTCACATCCATATCAATGGCTTCTCTGGCCTCTTCTACGGTCTCGTACCACATTTTCCGTGGAATCAGGTTTGTCCACTGTTCTGCCGTAAAACTGCGGTTCATGCCCGGTGCGATATTGGCTGCCATCATGGCCGCTTCAATTGGAAACGTTCCACTTCCACAGAAAGGATCAATCAGGATCCTATCTTTTTTCCAAGGAGTCAGCATAAGTAACGAAGCTGCCAGCGTCTCGGTTAGTGGTGCCTTACTCGTCATCGTACGATAGCCACGCTTATGAAGAGATTCGCCAGTGGTATCAATGGTGACCATTACTTCATCTTTTAAAAGGAAGATCCTTACGGGATAAATTGCCCCATCTTCCGGAAACCAATCCACATGATAGACTCTTTTTAATCGCTCTACCATGGCTTTCTTAGCAATGGACTGAATGTCAGAAGGACTAAAAAGCTTACTCTTTATAGAGGAAGCCTTTGTAACCCAGAATTTTCCATCCTTCGGAATATAATCTTCCCATGGCAACGCTTTGATTCCCTCAAACAATTCATCAAAAGTAGTCGCATGAAATCTTCCTACAGAAAGAAGCACTCTTTCCGCTCCCCGTAAAAAGATATTCGCCCGGCAGATGGCTTCTTCGTCTCCCTCAAAAGAAACTCTTCCGTCCTCTACTCTAGTTATTTCATATCCTAAATCATAGATTTCCCGTTTCACTACGGCTTCCAATCCAAAGTGACACGGTACTACAAGTTCTAATTTTCTCATAAGTTCTCCTGTACTAACTTTTTTCCTTTACCATTGTTACACATATTCGCAAATTTTGAAATACTTTTCTAAATTTTTTTCATAGCTTCGTATCCACCGATCACCGTTGCCACCTGAAATCCTGCCAATCCCAGTCTGCGCGCCAACTGCATACTGCTTCCCCCATGCTCGCAATAGAGGATATAATACCTTCTTTTTGAAAAAAAGGAAAGATGTTCTTTCCCACTTTCAATAGGCACATTTACTGCACCTTGATAGTGCCCCATCTTATAGTCCATAGGTTCCCTTACATCCACGATAATGGCATTTTTTTCTTTTCTCTTAGTCTCAATATCTTTTGGATACACAATATCAAAGGTCATATTTTTTCCAATAAGAAAACAGATGATAAAGATAAACTCTATCATCTGTTTTACTTTTTACGATTCTTTTTACTATTTTATGCTACGAATCTTCTTTTGTTCCTGTCCTGCTTAGTCAGCATTCTTATCGTATGCGTCTCTACCGAAACAGTTCATAGAACGATCTAAAGCGTTCTTAGAAGAGTTGGATGCTCTTCTGGATGCATTTGTTGCGTTAGTTGCATTCTTAGATGCATTTGTTGCGTTAGTTGCATTCTTAGATGCATTTGTTGCGTTAGTTGCATTCTTAGATGCATTTGTTGCATTCTTGGATGCATTTCTAGCTGCATTGCTTGTTGAGTTGCTTGTTGTGTTCTTTGTAGAGTTAGATGTCTTAGCCATTGTAAAAACCTCCTGAACCTTTGACAATTGTTACCTGCAGATTTCTTACTGCAAGATTATTGTCTGGCAAACACCTCAAAAATATGCAATTTCTTTTTTTCCAATTTATTGTACATTTATTGCATTGCTTTTCTAAGAGCTGCTCCATAAGCAAATTTTGACATTTCATGTTTATAAAATAATTTTGATAAGAGCCAGCAAAGGAAACCGCCGATAAGAACTAGCAGATATCCTGCTATGATAGCCACTCCAAAATGTGGGAACGTGGAATTGCTTTGGATTCCAAAGATAAATGATTCACCTGCATCCTGCTCAATTACCATCATAATGCCCGTATAACTTCCCAAAACTGACATTGTTCCGATCAACAAGATCATGGATATAATAAAATGCTTAAATACGACTCCGCAATATATTAACATCATGGCACAACATCCTGCGCACATAATGAGCTGATAGGAAATTTCCGTTGCCTTCTCTGGATTCAGATAACAGAAAATTCCTTTTATGATCACTAAGATGGTATAGGACACCAACATAGTAACAGTGGCACAAGCCGATGGAATAAAAGTTTCCATATGAGCTCTTTTCGGAGAGGTCTTTGCAAAATCAGAAACTCCCAGGCTGCAGATAAGCTGCATTGGAACGATTCCGCAGATGGTCATATATAAGCCGCCATAGAATATTTCCCCACCGGAAAAGATCTCTGTGACCAATCCTGATCCAAAAAAGATCACTACTAATGCAATATTTGATTTTAACTGAAATCCGTAACGAAGGGTCTTAAACCCCAGACTGATTTCTTTTAAAAGATTTTTCATCATAATAACTATCCTCCAATTTCTTTCTGTTATACCACATGGCAAACAGGGTTCCTGCCACAGAGATCACGATCAGAACCCCCAGGATTATGACCTTTACATGAATAGGACTCCACATTTTGATCAGATTAAATATCATCATAAATGAGGTTCCCCAAACCGCTATGGCAAAACTCACCATGACCATATCCCATTTTCTACTGATAAGAGATCCGATCAAGGAATACGCATATCCCCCAAAGGCTGTGCCTATTGTTCCCAACAGATATCCTGCCATGGTCATTCCATTCAATGCAAGGGAAATCTCCTGTTTTCCCAGTAAGAAGACCAGCGATGTGGAGATCAATGGAAATCCAAAATACAGAAGGATCCTTTTTATGCCATGCACAAGAAAAACGTTCATATATACATCTTTTCCTTTTGGAGAAATTTTGTAAAAATTCTGAACTTTTCCGTCTTTTGAATAAATTCCTCCAAAACAAAAATAATCTGTAAGTATATCTGCCAGAAGAATGACCGCCATCATAAATGCCAACATATCGAATTCAAATACCAACAGTCCTTCTATTTCAAACACCAGCATAAGTGCCGGTATTAAGATCGTTACCACCTTAGAAGCGGTGGAAAGATGCGCAAAATATGATTTTATCTTACTCATGGCACTACCTCTTATTCATCATGATTCTGGAATTCGCTTTCATTACAGCTACGCTGATCTGAAACAGACTCGGACGTTCTGTAGAAAGGTTCATTCCTGCTAATGCGTTCATATTTTCTGCCAGGCAGATTCCTTCAAAACCGTAGGAATTGCTGGATACAGAATATAAATATGGTCTTGCAGCCTGCTCCATTTCTTTATCGCCTTTTACAAGGATGTATTTCTCTTTCAGATCCTCTACAAATCCGGCTTCTACTACCTGACCATGCTCCATGATGATCGCATAGTCTGTTACATATTCCATATCAGATACGTTGTGGGTTGAGAAAAATACGCTCTTCTCTCCCGCACCAGAATCAATATAACCACGGATGGTATCACATAATTTTTCTCGCATAACCGGATCAAGCGGTGATGCAGGCTCATCCATGATAAGTAAATCTGTATCTCTAGCCAACATTCCTGCCAGCATTAATTTCATTTTAGTTCCATCGGACAGCTCTTTTACTTTCTTCTTTCCTGCAAAATTTCCATCTGGAAAAATTGCCAGTTCCATGCAGATCTGACGGAAACGGTCTTTGTTAAAATCGTCAAATAAAAGTCCTGTCAGCTCTTCTACCTGATTAACGGTCCAGTGTGGAAGATAATAATTTCCCGGACCTGTGTAACCGATCTTCTCTTTTACTTTTGCATTATCAGCTCCATTGGCAAAGTTCTCTCCCATGCAGGAAATCTGTCCTTTATAATCTAAACGGACTCCTGCCAAAATATTTAACAGAGTGGTCTTTCCAGCACCATTCTCTCCGATCAATGCAGTTGCAAATCCCTTCGGGATCTCCAAATGTGGGATCTCCAACTTAAATCCTTTAAAACTCTTCGTTAAATTATTAATTGTAATCGCATTCTCTGTAACCATACTGCCTCCTTAAATCTCCCATTTATTTCTGCGTCTTGGGTTCTTCTTGCTTTCTATAAGCCTTCTCTCTGAAATAACTGTCATATTATACTTGAGCATTTTTCATGCTGATCAATGTCTCTAATGTGCCGATCAATTCTTTGTCGGACATCTGCGCGATCTCAGCTGCCTGAATAGCCTCTGTCAGCGCGTCTTCTACCTTTCGCATATGCTGTTCCTTTAACATCTGGCTATCTTGGGCGTTCACATAAAATCCTTTGCCCTGTACTGCTGTTACCAGACCTTCTTCTTCCAACAATTCATATGCTTTCATCGTAGTGATAACACTGATCTTTAATTCCTTCGCCAAGCCTCGAATAGAGGGAAGATAATCTCCCTGCTTGAACTTTCCTGCTAGAATATCAGACTTTAGTTGCTCTGCGATCTGCTGATAGATCGGTATATCTGAATTTTGAAAGATCTTCACTTTCTCACCTCGCCCTAACTGTTTATATGTTATATATACACTATAAACGGTTGTCTGTCAACAATTTTATTTCAAAAATTTTATAATGCAAAACTGCCCTGGCAATTACGATCCTGCTAAATAAACAAGATTACGCAATTGCACAGGGCAGTTATCTATACGCGTTTACGCCTTACTCGGTTCAAATGCTGTTCAAAATGTCCCCTATTTATAAACTCCGCCAGTACATACTGATCCAGCACCGGCACCGTACAGGAAAAACCACCGGAAGTCCGCTCATAGGCTTCTTTTAACTGAGGAGGCAATATCATATAGCCCATTCGGATTGACGGCGACAAACTTTTTGAAAAAGTGTTGATATATATGACACTATTTTCATGATCTAGTGCATATAAGGTCTCAATTGGCTTTCCAG
>JAGAOC010000046.1 GCA_017623935.1 Agathobacter sp.
GTAAGTCTTATAGACCGTTCCTGTTACATTTCCACTATCATCAATGGAGCCTTTTATCACTCCATTTACAACGGTTGTCATACAGGCATTGACTTTCAGATCTACCTCACCTGCAGTAAATGCAGAAAGCCAGTTGGAACTGAGTCTCCACTTAAATCTCTTTAACTCAATCCAATATAAGTTATAAGTATAACCATCTATGGAATGAATGCTTTCCCCTTCTTGTTCTATTAACTCTCCATCTCGTTCATAATAGAGATATCCTTTCTCTCCCGTGTTGGTATTGGTCAAACAAAACTGCCAACCAACCGTACGGAACTTTGTACCAGTACTTGTCCCTGCAGTCTTACCTCTGGAACAGAAATAGATTTTTCCGTTATCTACCGATGTCGGAAAAAACTTCATGTTGTCTGCCCCATATAGTTCATAAAAATCTTTGGCATTTCCTGTGAAATCTGTATATGCCATTACATCATCCTGTGGAATTAGCACAGATGCAAATAGTACCAAAAACAACACGAGTATTATTTTTTTCAATTTCTTCATATGACCACCTTTCTGTAAACAAAAAGAACATCCTTATCTCCTTTTCAAGATAAAAATGTTCTTCTCCATTTATATAATAGCTTTTTTAAATCATAACACTGCAGTCATATACTATAAGACTGCCATCATCATAATATTCCCATTTGGTATAAAAAGCTCTAAAATAATAAACGCCTGCATCATCTCTTACCATTTTCTCATAGTTTTCAAGTCTTCCCTGTTTTTTCTTGTTTAGTGTAATATCATCATATTTATAAATTCCAAAACTATCTACACATGGTTCTGGCTCTCCAAATCCTACGTTAATTCCAATGCTTACCAAATATTCAATCAGATCATTATCCAGTTGCTCGTTTGTATAAGAACTATCATTCAGCCACTTCTTGACCATACCATCGATATGCTCTTTCTGTGCCTTGGTCAAATATTTGTTAGAAGCAGATTCCCACATGATCCATTCTGGATCCTTTGTCTCCTTCTGCGGAGAATCACTTGAAGAAACATCTTCCTCTTCCTTTATGGAATTGTCATTGTTCGTCTGACTCTCCTGTGAAGAATCATTCTGAGTCTTCTTACTTGACTCTTCCTGCTTAGTAGTTTCCTGAGTCTTCTTATCAGCGTCTTCCTTAGCTTTCTTCTCTGCCTCTTCTTTCGCCTTCTGTTCCGCTGCAGTCTTCTCAGACTCTGTGATCAGATAGCTTCCACTGACATATGCAGTTCCATTATTATACTGGATACGATACCAACCAGTCTCATTGCATTTACCAGTTACAGTGACCTTATCATACTGTCCCAGTTTGCCCAGCTGCTTTCCATCTTTGCATGGAAGATCCCGAACATTGACAGAAGACTTTGCATACATAGTTGCAGAAAGTTCCTCATAAGTATAGGTCTCTTCTTGTTCCTGTTCTGCTTCGTTTGTCGCCTGACCCTGCTCTGCTTCGCTTGTTGCCTGATCCTGCTCTGCTTCGCTTGTTGCCTGTCCCTGCTCTGCGTCACTTGTCTCTTGATCCTGCTCCACGTTGCTTGCTGCTTGATCCTGCTCTGTATCATTTAATTTCTGATCACTCTCAGTCTCTAAAACTTCTATTCCTTGCTCCCAGCTTCCCGATACCGCTGTATCAGTCACCTGAATTCCTTCAGTTCCCCTGCCACAAGCACAAAGTCCCAATAAAGATACTGCCATACATATAAATGACTTCAAGATTTTCTTTTTCATTTTTACTCCTTTACATTATCAGGTCAAAAATACTTCACTATAAAATTTAAATTACTCTTGGAAATATCAGACGATAAGTCTACATGGAAATGTTTAATTAAATATACGAGATAAAGATATTATATCCTTGCAAATTATGGTTGTCAACATTTTATTTTAATTTCCTCAAAAATCTCTTCCCCCTACTAGATTTATGGCTCCCATTCCAAATCACCCCCATAAATTGTGTTTTGTTTTGGATATTTTTAACAAAATTTATTTTTTTGCTAATTACATATGTCATTTCGTAAAGCATTAATATATAATAGACATGTTTAATGCAATAATCAGGAGGATATATGAAAAAAGACGACAACATGAAGACAAATATGAAAGAACTCGAAAATGAAATCAATATATTGAAACAAATTATATCGGTTCAAAAGAAAACCATCGACCGGTTGATCAATCAATATATTTCAGGTACTTCAAATAATTCAAAAGATAGCATACAGTAAAGCAAATTATGTATTGTATTAAACATTAAAAAAGTGCTGTCGCACTAATTAAACTAGTGCGGCAGCATTTTTTTGTTCTCATCACTCATTTTATCCAATATTTCTCTTACACGCGCTCTCTCTTCTTTCGTAAACATCTCCTGTTTAATAAGGAAAGCAAACATTTTGACCAAATCGCCTTCAAACCAGAAATCCATGATTTCAAGCAACATAGACTCCTTGAATTCCTTCTCGCTCTTAACGGCAACAATATATGCATATCGGCCTTTTTTCCCTTGCCGAATATACCCCTTCCCCTGTAATCTCTGTAAAAAAGTCACTATTGTTGTTCTTGCGTAAGTTTTATGATATTTCTCCCGGAGTTCATCTTCCAACTGCTTCATGGATATCTCTCCTGGAGCATCCCAAATTACTTTCATGATAACTCTTTCTGCATTAGATGGCTTATTATTTACCACGATTTCTTCAATACTCATTGTTTTCCCTCCTAATGTCTTGCAATAAACCTAATTGGTTATGTTAGAACAACCTGTCTGGTTTTTAGAACTACACCTATAGTGTAGCAGTTTTATCACAAAAAAGGAAGTTATTTCTGTAAAAACAACGAAAATATTCAGTTTTTCGCGGTTTCGCCTATCAAGTCATTAGGATATAGACTCATGAAGTATATCTAAAATAGTTTCAAGCTGCTTACAGTCGATCTGCCCTGGTGCACTGGCCTTTATACCGGCGCCAAAGGTCACACAGGATCCAAAATATTCTCCTGCGATTCTGGAAATTCCTCCTATAGCCCCCATGGACATCGTGATCACAGGTGCTTTTGGATAATTTTCTTTAAATTCAGAAGTCACTTCTAATAAAGATAATACATCAGCCCTGCTCTGAGGCATAACAGCTAATTTTACGATATCTGCGCCACCGGTCAACATTTTTTCCAGGAGGATCTCCATGGTGTTTTTATCCGGAGTCTGTTCAAAATCATGATGGGACGCAATGATCGCCACTCCCATTTTCTGAAGTTTGCTGATCTCTCTGCTACTATTCTCTGAGGCAAAAAACTCCAGATCCACCAGATCCACTACCTTAGACTCCGCTGCCACCTCACGAAGGTCTGCAATAGACTCCTCATCCAACTCTAATAATCCACCTTGCGCCTTAGATCGAAACGTGTATACAAAAATAGTCTCTGTAAATATTTCTCCTAAAGACTGCAACACTTCCCGGACTGCGTTCAAACTATTCACTTCTTCAAAAGCGTCAACACGCCATTCCACCATCTCTGTCTTATTCTCCGCCAGTCTCTTTGCCTCTGCCAAGATCCCCTGACGGCTTGTTTCCATGATCGGAACACATACCAGCGGTCTGCCTTCTCCGATCACTCTTCCTTTTATCATTAATTTTTTCATGCTCATGATCCTCTATCTTTTATAATGAATTTATTATAGACATTTCCCCTATAGATTGCAAGAAATCCCCTTAGAAAAAAGCAAGAAATCGCCCTGAAAAATTGACAGAATGTACTTTTTCTATTAAGATGTAGGTTATATGAATCTATTACAGGAGTTAAAATATTATGAGTTTTCAGTTTTTAAAAGAATTACCAAGTCCAGAGGAGATCAAAAAAGAATATCCTCTTTCTAAAGAATTAACAGAATTAAAAGCAAAAAGAGATCAAATGATCTCTGACGTGATCACTGGAAAAGATGACCGTTTCCTTCTGATCATCGGACCATGTTCCGCTGACAATGAAGATTCTGTCTGCGATTATATCAGCCGTCTGGTAAAAGTTCAGGAAGATGTAAAAGACCGTGTCATCATCATTCCACGTATTTACACAAACAAACCACGTACTACCGGTGAAGGATACAAAGGAATTGCATCCCAGCCAGACCCTGAAAAAGCTCCAGATATGCTGGAAGGTCTGATCGCCATGAGAAAAATGCACATTCGTGCCATTTCTGAAAGTGGACTTACCTGTGCAGACGAAATGTTATATCCAGAAAACTGGGGTTATGTAGAAGATCTTCTCTCCTACGTTGCTATTGGTGCCCGTTCCGTTGAAGACCAGCATCACCGTCTGACTGTCAGCGGTTTTGATGTAGCTTCCGGAATGAAGAACCCTACCAGTGGAGATTTCTCCGTTATGTTAAACTCCGTTTACGCTGCACAGCACCCTCATCATTTCGTATACCGCGGACATGAAGTGCAGACCAGCGGAAATCCATTGACTCACGTTGTTCTTCGTGGCGCAACCAGCAAACATGGAAATAATGTAGCGAACTATCACTACGAAGATCTGATCCGTCTCATTGATATGTATGAGAAGATGGATGTTGTCAATCCAGCAGCGATCATTGATACTAACCATTCTAATTCTGCTAAGAAATACAAAGAGCAGACCCGTATCGCAAAAGAAGTTATGCACAACCGCTCTCTTTCTCCAGAGATCAAGAAGCTGGTAAAAGGTCTTATGATCGAAAGTTATATCGAAGAAGGCTGCCAGAAGATTGGCGAGCACGTATACGGAAAATCCATCACTGATCCTTGTCTTGGATGGGAGGATTCCAAACGCCTCATCTATGATATTGCAGAAATGAACAAATAATCAGTATTTCAACTGAAAAATACTCTGTATCACCCAGGTTCCCAAGGTCGTTTCTAAGAAACATCCAATAAAGAACAAACAAATGATACCGAATCCCAAGAGGAAAAAGTATAACTTTTTCCTCTTTTTTTCAAATCCGATCAAATTCTTACTTCTGATCAAAAGAATTAACACGATCAGATAAAATCCACCATGAGGGATCCAAGAACAGGCTGGCACAATAATGCCAAATGCCCCCATTTGCATCCCACATACCACTTCTAACATTCCAAATGAAAATCCCCCCAATGCCATAAGCGCGTAGGGCATAAATTTAGAAAAAATGGTAGATGAGAGCAAAAATACCAGGATCATCAATTTGCCCCTCTGCCAAACGATATGCCAGAACAAACTCATCTGATCCATTTCACAGTAAGCAAAACTTTTCAGATTATATTCACTAAAAAATCCATATGTAGAGAAAAATTCTTCTCCTATTAAAAATGCCATTAATATTCCGGCTAGAACCGCGATTACGCCTGTCCATAAAAGTCGTTTCATATTTCCATCCTTCCCCTGCAACCTCTATACTACAGTTCTCTCATTTGTCTTCTTTTCACTCTATGAGACTAAGGATGATGATATGACTTATTTTTCAACCCGCCATGAGTTTTGTTGTTGTAGTCTTCTTATATCAACGAGCTTTGGCTGTCTTACAGACCTCCGCGGCTTTTTGCGGCATATGCCATGATCGCTGCTACGGTCTTAGAATCCTGAATCTTTCCTTGGTAGATCATCTGGCACAATTCCTCCAGTGGATATGCTTCCACTTCAATAGATTCCGCCTCATCTAAATGCTGTTCTCCCGGCTCTAAATCCTCTGCCAGATATACATCTACATATTCATCACAAAATGCTACTGTAGTACGAAGAGATAACAAGAAGCTTACTTTTTTGCTGCGATATCCAGTCTCTTCTTCTAATTCTCGAATAGCACTGACCTTCGTATCCTCTGTCAAAGAATCCCTGCATCCAGCCGGAATTTCTATGGTCTCCCTCTCTAATGCATTACGATATTGTCTTACTAAAAGCAGTCTTCCATCCGGAAGAATAGGCAAGATAGCAGCTGCTCCCATTCGATGAGACACAAAATCCCACTCTTCTCTTTTGCCATTAGCAAATTCCATAGTGTCTTTATAGATATCCAGGATCGCTCCCTTATACATCAACTCTCTGTTGACTCTTTTCATCTTATCGATCATATTCCTTCTCCCTTCCGTTAATGAAATGATGAAATAATTAAATAACTAAATAATCGAATACTGCATAAGCTCGTACTTTAACTGGCTTCCTTCCATGATCTCAGCTGGAAGAAGAGCTCTTGCCACCAATTTAAGATCCTGGGACTCTATATCCGTCCTTCTCAAATTTGCATAGTCACCATCAATGCTGACTACTTCATAATACCAAGTTTCCATGTTTTATTCCTCCATTATGGACATAAAAAGATTATATTTCGCCTAATAAAAAACCGGAAGGATATGATTTTTAAATCATTACCTTCCGGCCTTAAGTTTTATGGTTTCGTTTTTAATTATTTTGCATAATCAACTACTCGTGACTCACGGATCACATTGACTTTGATCTGACCTGGATATTCTAATTCAGATTCAATCTGTTTTGAAATATCACGAGCCATCAGTACCATGTCCGCGTCACTGATCTGTTCAGGAACAACCATAATACGAATCTCTCTACCTGCCTGAATAGCAAAAGATTTCTCAACACCCTTATAACCATTTGTAATGTCTTCTAATTGCTTCAACCGATTAGAGTAGGTCTCTAAAGTCTCTCTTCTTGCGCCTGGACGAGCTGCGCTGATAGTATCAGCAGCCTGTACTAAGCAAGCGATCAAAGAGGTCGGTTCAACATCTCCATGATGTGATTCTACTGCATTAATCACAAGATTGGATTCTTTATATTTCTTACATAATTCCACACCAAGCTGAATATGAGAGCCTTCCATATCATGATCTACGGCTTTACCGATATCATGTAAAAGTCCTGCACGTTTTGCAAGACGTACGTCTTCTCCCAATTCTGCGGCTAACAGTCCTGTTAACTGTGCTACTTCGATAGAATGTTTTAAAGCATTCTGTCCATAACTTGTACGGAATTTCATCTTACCAAGTAAGCGAACTAATTCTGGATGTATTCCATGAATTCCCACTTCAAGAGTAGCGGCTTCACCTTCTTCACGAATCATAGTCTCTACTTCTTTCTGGGCTTTCTCTACCATCTCTTCAATACGAGCTGGATGAATTCGTCCATCCACGATCAGTTTCTCCAAAGCAATTCTGGCAACTTCTCTACGAATTGGATCAAAGCTGGATAAGATAACTGCTTCTGGGGTATCGTCGATGATCAGATCAACACCTGTCATTGTCTCTAATGTACGGATATTACGTCCTTCACGGCCGATGATACGTCCCTTCATTTCGTCATTAGGAAGCTGAACAACAGAAATTGTTGTCTCAGCCACATGATCTGCTGCACATTTCTGAATTGCAGTAACCACATAGTCTCTAGCTTTCTTACTAGCTTCTTCCTTAGCTTTGTTTTCCAGTTCTTTAATTAATTTTGCAGTATCAAGTTTAACATCTTCTTCAATGGTCTTTAAGAGGTATTCTTTTGCTTGTTCAGAGGTTAATCCGGAGATTCTCTCCAGTTCCTGTATCCGCTGTTCATTTAGTTTCGCAATTTCTGCTTTCTGCCGGTTCAACTCTTCTTCCTTAACAGCAAAACTTGCTTCGCGCTTCTCCATAGCTTCGGTCTTCTTATCCAGGTTCTCTTCCTTCTGGACGATTCGACGCTCATTCTTCTGGATCTCACTTCTACGCTCTTTAATCTCTTTGTCCAGTTCATTCTTTGCTTTAATGGACTCTTCTTTAATCTCAAGCATAGATTCGCGCTTTTTTGCCTCGGCAGTCTTTACTGCATCATCAATAATTCCACGAGCCTTCTCTTCCGCGTTTCCAATCTTGGAATTAGCCGAATTCTTCTGGTAATTCATGGAAATAAACCATACAGCAACAGCAGTAACAATAATTGCAGCAACTATCGCAATAATTGCAACTCCAATTGGCACAGGAGCACCTCCTTTATTAATTTTTCATTGTACATATAACAAAAGAAACCTTTTCATATGTCATAGATAACAACATATAAATTGTATCCTTTTTCCCATTGTCTGTCAAGCAATATCACAAGTTATGTGGTAAATCGAAGGCTTTTTTTGTACAAAAAATACAATATCTTGTATTATTTCATGGCACTTAGAACGTCACTACTCCGAAATCCCCGCCGCATAAGAAACTGATAGGTTCTCTGAAATTCCTTCTGTTCACAGTTCTCTCGAGAAAATCCACGCTTCTTCAAAAGAGCCTGTATCTGCTGGGATTCATCCCCCTGATACTGTTCTTCCAAAACAGCATCGATTATCTCTCTGGATATTCCCTTGGCTGAAAGTTTCTGCTTGATCTGCATCCGGCTCATCTTCTCTCCCTTATACCGAACGTAATTCTCTGCATAACGGGTATCATCCAGATAATGAAATCTCTTCACATAGGAAATTGCCTCATCTATACACTCTGCCGGATATTCTCCAGCTTCTAACTTCTCACGAAGACCAGCTTCGGTTCGATCCATCTGTTCCAGTAGATGGAGGGCGCGTTTCTTCGCCCTCTTCCCTAGAACTTCATTCATGATCTGCTCATAGTCGGTCTTATCTATCGTTCCTTCTGGAGTCAAGCGAAAACGCCTGGCCTCTCCCTTATAGAGAAGACAGGATACACCTGTATCAAAGGTAATCCTGATCTTCTTATTCCCAGAAGTCTCCCACTTCGTAATGGCAATGTCATCCTCTATGTAATGATTAAAATTACTCTTCTGCATTCTCTTCTTCCACAGCTGGTTCAGAAACAGCCTCTGTTTCTTCTTCCTTTGCAAAATAATGTGCACGGACTTTCTCATCGATCATCTGTGCAAATGCTGGATTCTCTCTCAGATAATTCTTAGCATTCTCACGTCCCTGACCGATCTTCTCTCCTTCATAGGCATACCATGCACCGGATTTGTTAATGATATTCACATTAGCTGCCAGATCCAAAAGGTCACCTTCTTTGGAAATACCCTGACCAAACATAATATCAAATTCTGCCTCTCTAAATGGAGGTGCAACTTTATTCTTAACAACTTTTACTCTGGTGTGGTTACCGATCACTTCACCAGCCTGCTTCAATGCCTCTACTCTTCTTACATCCAGACGAACAGATGCATAGAATTTAAGCGCACGACCACCTGTAGTAGTCTCTGGGTTACCAAACATAACTCCAACTTTCTCACGTAACTGGTTAATAAAGATTACGATACAGTTGGACTTACTGATCACACCGGTCAATTTACGAAGAGCCTGGCTCATCAAACGAGCCTGCAGACCCACATGGGAATCTCCCATGTCACCATCAATCTCTGCCTTCGGAACTAATGCAGCAACAGAGTCTACGATCACGATATCCACTGCCCCGGAACGTACCATGGTCTCAGTGATCTCTAACGCCTGTTCTCCACAGTCTGGCTGGGAAATATATAAGTTATCGATATCAACACCAATGTTCTTCGCATAAACCGGATCTAATGCGTGCTCTGCATCAATAAACCCTGCAATTCCTCCACGCTTCTGTACTTCTGCTACACAGTGAAGGGCTACTGTAGTCTTACCACTGGATTCCGGTCCATAGACTTCAATGATTCGTCCCTTAGGAAGTCCGCCTAATCCTAATGCAATATCCAAGCTTAAGGATCCTGTAGGAATCGTCTCTACATTCATACTTGCAGAACTGTCTCCTAACTTCATAACAGATCCCTTACCGTACTGCTTCTCAATCTGTGCAATTGCGGCATCCAATGCCTTTAATTTATCATCCTTAGCCATATTAATCTCCTTATCTTATATCCAAATATTTTTCATATACGAACGAATGTTCGTTTCTCTGGTAATATAGTATTATACTTTCGATTTCTTGTCAACCAAAAAATAAAATAAATTTCATGGGAAATCAAGTTCTGAAGAGAACCCTGTTATCATACGAAAAAAAGACAGCTGCCTAAGCAACTGTCTCTATTATAGAATAGAAATTATTCTCCGTCAATAATGGAAATCAAAGTATCTTCGATGGTATTTTGGTCAGAAAGGCCAACCAGACGTTTCTGGAAAATTCCATAATGCATAAATACCAGTGTAGGAATACTTGCGATCCTGTACTCCATAGCAATAGCAGGCTGTTCGTCCACATTGACTTTGCACACTTTTACCTTGCCATCTAATTTCTCTGCAACTTCCTCGAGAATTGGAGTCTGAGCCTGGCATGGTCCACACCAGCTTGCCCAGAAATCGATCACTACCGGAACCTGTGCTTTTAATACTTCTTCTTCAAAATTTGCCTTTGTAACTTCTACTACGCTCACAATTAACTCCTTTCGTACTTCGGCCTAGTTCCTGCTAAACTCAGTCAGAACAAGCCCTTCATTACGATCTAAGGTCATACCTACGCTCCATGCATTTACAAAGAGCAGTAATGGATTTCCTTTCATATCAATTACTTTCTTCATATCAGATGTACCAGTCAGATTGTCAACGTCCACTTCGTCTTTATTTTCAATCCAACGAATATGCTCGTAAGGAAGATTTTCCAAACGGATCTCTACGTTATATTCATTTTCCAGACGGAATTTTAATACATCAAACTGTAACACACCAACTACGCCTACGATGATCTCTTCCATACCGCCCTTGTATTCCTGGAAGATCTGAATCGCACCTTCCTGAGCGATCTGAGTCACACCTTTTACGAACTGCTTTCTCTTCATGGAATCTACCAGACGCACTCTTGCAAAATGTTCTGGTGCGAAGGTTGGAATTCCCTCGAACTCAAATTTCTCTTTTGCAGTGGTAAAGGTATCTCCGATGGAGAAAATACCCGGATCAAAAATACCGATGATATCACCGGCATAAGCCTCTTCTACCATCTTACGTTCATCTGCCATCATCTGCTGCGGCTGAGCTAACTTGATATTTTTATTGCCCTGCACATGGAATACTTCCATTCCTGCATTGAATTTTCCAGAACAGATTCGCATAAACGCGATTCGATCTCTATGATTCTTATTCATGTTTGCCTGAATCTTAAATACAAAGCTGGAAAAATCTTCAGAAAATGGATCCACCATTCCTGTATTTGCTTTTCTTGCTAATGGCGCATAAGTCATCTGCAGGAAATGCTGTAAGAAAGTCTCTACACCAAAGTTTGTAAGAGCAGATCCGAAAAATACAGGGGACAGTTCTCCTTTGCTGACCAGTTCCATGTCAAACTCTGCGCTTGCTCCATCTAATAATTCGATCTCATCCTTTAACTGGTTCATAAAGTCTTCGCCGATCTCATTCACCAGTTCCGAATCATCAATATCAATGATCTTTTCAGAGCCTTCCTTTGTACCCTTTAAAGTATCCGCAAAAGTCATGACCTTCTTCGTATTTCGGTCATAAACTCCCTTAAATTCCTTTCCAGAGCCAATTGGCCAGTTGATCGGACAGGTAGCAATTCCCAGCTCATTTTCAATATCATCTAAAAGTTCAAAGGTATCGTTGGCATCACGATCCATTTTATTGATAAAAGTAAAGATTGGAATATGACGCATAACACATACTTTGAATAATTTTCTGGTCTGTGCCTCTACACCTTTGCTGGCATCAATGACCATGACTGCAGAATCTGCCGCCATCAAAGTACGGTAAGTATCTTCCGAGAAATCCTGATGTCCAGGAGTATCCAGAATATTGATACAATATCCATCATAGTTGAACTGCAATACAGAAGAAGTTACAGAAATACCTCTCTGTTTTTCAATTTCCATCCAGTCAGAAACGGCGTGTCTGGCAGTTGCTTTTCCTTTTACGGAACCAGCCAGATTGATCGCACCTCCGTATAACAGGAACTTCTCTGTCAGAGTCGTCTTTCCTGCGTCAGGATGGGAAATAATGGCAAATGTGCGTCGTTTCTCAATTTCTTTTCTCAGGTCGCTCACAAAAATATCCTCCATGCAAATCCGTATTTTTTCGCATATGAAAGATAGTATAGCCTAATTTTGTGTTTTTTTCAATTCTTTTATCAGAAAAAGTTAATCTAAGGACTCTATCGTAGAATTGGCATCTGTATGGATCGCGGTGATCACGATCTTATCTGCAGCAATACCGGTCTTTCTTTTTACGATATCCTCCACCTGGGCTCTCTTGGCATCGGTGACTTCTCCCATATCCAGCACCACATCACAGCTATCTTTATCCATACTGACAACTACACTGGAAAATCCCTTAGCTTCTAACATCATTTCTGCAGCAGCTTCCTTTTCTGCAAAATCTGTCATCTGTACCATTTCATCCACTGCAGCCTGCTTCTGGGCTTCATCCAGACTGGTATTATCAATGATAGCCTGTAAGGTTTCTTTATTTTTAGAACGAACCTGCTCCCGGTTCAGTTTGATCTCTGCTGCATAATCTGCGGTATTGACTTCTGCTCCTGTCAGAACTGTCTCTCCAGGATTTGTGATCTCTGTAGAGCCTGTTTCCACGCTTTCTGTGGTTTCTACTTTTGAAAAAAGCTCATACTGTTCTTTTCGTTCCTCCACCTCTGCTGTCTGGGCTCCCGTTGCCGTATCCTGAGCTTTTTCTCCGTGAGTTCTGTCATAGCTTATGTAGCCTGCGATCGCAATTAAAAATGCCAATGTGGTAATGACTACCTGATTTTTTCGGAAAACTTTTTTCACAATGTTTCCTCCTGATTCTATTTTTACTTATTTTACTATTCTAATATTATGAAAACCTGCTTTCGTTTATTCCTTATCCATAGGGACAATTTTCACTTTATGTGCTTCCACCGGAAAAAGTGCCATGACCATTTCCGTCAGATTCGTTTTTACCGTAGCATTAGCCCCACCTTCTGCCACCACCACCACCCCCTCTATAGAAGGAGTTTTTCTTTTGGTCACATAAGGACTGCTCTCATCTTCTTTTTCATAAACGACAGTTTCCTCTTCATAGGAATTCTCATCGGATTTTAGATCTTTATCCAGGATCTCTTCTCCCTCATCCTGCAAAGTGACCATAACCTTTACCTTCCCCGCTCCCGAAACTGTGCCCAAGATCTCTTCTAGCTCCTTTTCTAACTCTCTTTCATAATCACCACTCCCCACATCTTCCAAAACCGTAACTGTCTGGGTGGATTCCTTTTCTTTTTTCTCTGAATCTTTCTCCGTAGGCAGTGCAATGACTAAAAGAAGGATCCCCCCTAAAATACAGATCAGCCAGTCCGTTTTACTCCACTTGCGATCCTTCCATTTTTCCAGAAATTCCGAAATAAATCTCATACATATCCTCTCCTTCCATATCAAATGAGATTGCTTCCAACTGCTCCGTCAATTCCTCCAAGTTCTCCATAGGCGTATCATCTGTCACGATCCATTCTGCCACTGGTCGAAGAATGATGACTCCCAACAGGATCCCTACAAAAAACTGCATATATTTTTTATATCCCTCCTTGGGCATTAAATATGAAAAGATCACAAGGACCAGTGCCAATGCAAAATAGCTCTTTAAAAGTTCTAATATACTCTCCATCCCATCCTCCTTTTTGCAAAGTGCCTAGTTAAAAAAACTGGTAGTAGCTGTGATCATGGCAATCACCAGGAAAAACAGCACAAAACTGTTAAAGACCACTTTTTCATACAACCGACTGGCACTTTCTACGCCGCTTATACCTTTGACCAGCCGCTTGTCTGCCACCGGCATAAGAACCGCCCCCAGAACTTTATAGAGCAACGTAAAGATAAAAGTTTTGATAACAGGCATAAGACTTACTGCCAATAGAAAGATAAGCGCCGCCACTCCTACACTGTTCTTAATGAGCATACCGCAGCTTACCAGTACATCTCCGGCAGTTCCAAAAGAATTGCCAATCCCGGGAATGGAGGATAATCCTTTTAACACAGAGCTCTGGCTGACCCGATCCTGTGCCGGAGTAAGCAGAGACTGCACCGCAGTAAAACCGCCGATAATAGCAAAGGCTGCTTTCTGTAAAAACATAAGAAAATCTTCCAAGAGCTGACATACTCCCCCCAGCCTGTCATCCCCTAACAAAGGATTTAAAAAACTCAAGATCAAAAAAATATGGATGCCCGGAATAAAAAAATATTTCATTGCCCACTCGATCACTGCGATCAACACAAAGGATACTTCATAAAAGACTGCTGCTGTTGCCGTACATCCCGTAAAAAGAAGGGTTCCTGCGTATACCGGAATCAGCGCCGTCATAAACTGGATCATGGAATCTAATCCTTCCATTGCCTGCTGGCTCATTAAGGAAAAAGATTGCAAGAGCAACGCCATAATGGCCGCATACACCATAAGAAAACTCACATCCGACACGTAGGAGTTTTTCATCACTAACAGTTTCTGCAGCATGGCAAACAAGATCGCAAAACACAAGATCTGTACAAAATAATCCTTCCCATTTGCCAGTTCAAAGAAAAAAATCTCATAGACATAGGTTGTGACTTTTTCCCTGGTTCCCGCTCCTAACCCTTCTGAAAAAAGACTTTCCACCACCTCTTCAAAAGACACTTTGGAAGGAAACTCTTCATCCAGATAAACTTCCAGATTCCCATAGTCCAGTTCCTCTAAAATATCTTCCATCCATTCCGATGTTTCTTCCTGATCAATGGTCTCTTCCTGTCCTATTGCCTCTTCGTTTTCTACTGCACCGGAAACCTCACTACTCCCTACCAGAAAAAAGAACAGGCAGATCAATACCCCAAATTGTCCTTTGCGCCAGCGTCTCGTACCAATACTCCTGCGAAACCATATGATTTTTTTCATAAGAGCTCCTCCACCACATCTAAAAGATAGGACAAGCCCGGCAGTGACAATACCACAATAGAAAGTCGCGCAAACATCTCAATCTGCCCTCCAATAGAAGAATAACCGCTGTCTTTACAGATCGTGGAGGCAAATTCCGCCACATAAGCAATTCCCAGCATTTTTAAGATAGCCCACAAATATTCCTGTTTTACCGGCAGATACCCCATGATCTTTTCAACAAATCCCACGATGACTTCGATCTGCGCCACCCCATAGGTAAAGATAAATACACCTGCGAAGATACCGATCAAAATACCAAACTCCGGTCTTTCTTTCCTTATGTACAGCCCCAGAAATGCAGCTACAATTCCCACTAAACCAATCTTGATCATAATGCCTCCTACAAAGAAAATAAGGATTCCATAGTCTCAAAAAGGTCGCTGATATATGGCACTACCCAAAATAGCACGATCACAAGACCTGCCAAACTTAATAAAAATGCCTGCTCGTCCCTGCCACTGTGCTTCAATACCTGACTTAATACTGTGACGATGATTCCTACTGCTGCGATTTTAAAAATAATTGTTATACCCATATATTTCTCCCTATATCAGTAGCAAAATGATCATTAGACCTCCGGAAATACTAAGAGGCATATAGATTTTCCCCTTTTCTGCCATTTGGTCTTTCTTAGCCTGTTCTAACTTAAGAAGTCTCTGCTCATACGCCCTCATCTGAAAAACCATTTCTTTTCGATCTTTTCCGAAAAATGTCTCTCCCATGGAAAGGATCACCTGCCATTCCTCTTCTCCCGGTCTCCATTTTTCTTTATATGTTTCCCACGCCGCCTGCCAGGCCTTCTGCCCCGTAGAAAAAGTATTACTTTTCAGATTTTCTTCTAATTCCTGCAAGATCTTCACAAACATCATATCTTTTCCATCCCATTCTATGTACTCCTGAAAAAACACCCGGCTGGGTTTACATTCCTTTTCTATGGAAAACGCTCCTTTTTGTAAAAAATGTTCCAATTCCTGCAACTGTTGAATCTGCTTTTTTTCCCGACTTTTCCACTCAAAAAACAATCCTGCTGCTCCTGCTATGATGCCACAACAGCCTATGAGCTTTAACATATTTCTTCTAACCTTTCATCAAATACTCTTATACTCCGTTCTCCCTGTTCATTCTTTTGGAGCCACACCAGCCTCTGCAACATTCCCTCCTGTAGCAGGTTTTGAATGTAAGGCTTTTGAACTATGTCAAGCAGACTGTCTCCATGAACAGTGCCAAGGATCCGACTTCCGGAATAAATGATCTGATAGAGCATTTCAAAATCCTCTTCTCCTCCCAGCTCATCCATGGCAATGATCTGGGGGGACATGGAACGTAGCACCATTCTCATACCCTGAGATTTTGGACAATTATCAAGCACATCCGTTCTTGTCCCCAGATCATTCTGAGGGACACCCTGGCTGGAAGCGGCAATCTCTGAACGCTCATCCACCACGCAGATCTTCATTCCCTCTTCCTGTCCGTTTCCCGATAAAATGCGGATACAATCCCGAAGATAGGTCGTTTTTCCAGCTCCTGGCCTTGCTAGGATCAAGGTATTTCCTAAGATTCCATCTTTCCAGAGCTTTGGCACCAATTTTGCCGCACAGCCCTTATGTTCATGCGCTACCCGGACATTTACCCCATTAATGTCCCGAACATTTAAGATCTGTCCTAGGTTTCCTTTTCCATCCATGCCACAACTGGTATGTCCCGTCAGCCCCACCCGGTGTCCTCCTTCGATCGTAAAAAATCCTTGCCGAATTTCTTCTTCATAGGCATATAAGGAGTAGCCAGACAGATAATTTAGGAATTCTTCCATTTCACTTTTTCCGATCTTCCCCAATCGTTTTACCTCTCCATTTCCGTAACAGAATTCCATGGATTGTCCCACCCTTGCTCGGATCTCTTCCAGTCCCAGACCGTCCTCTTCGGCTATGTATTGGCGAATCTGTAATGGTAATTTTCCTCCGATCTGCTCCATAAATCTGCCCATTGTACTGCTCCTTACAAATAAAATAAGTCATAGGAAAATTTTTCCTATGACTTATGTATATGACTTGTCTCTAAAATTATGATTAAATTATTACATTCTTTCTGGTGCAGAGAATCCTAACAGATCAATGCAGACTTCTAAGATTTCTTTTGTCAGCATTAAGATAGCAATATAGGATTTCTGGGTCTCTTCATCTGTCTCAGAAAGGATCTTAGTACCATGATAAAATCCGTTAAAAGCATTTGCTAATTCGTAAATATAAGCGCAGATCTTATGAGGTGCAGTTTCTTCATATGCATTCTCAATAACACCATTAAATCTGGATAATGCCAGCATCAAGTCTTTCTGGCTTGCAGAACTTGCTGCCTTGATATTGGACAGACATTCTTCTACACTCTTGCCCTGAGCCTGGTATTTTCCAAGGATGGACTTAATACGCACGATGGTATACAGAATGTATGGTCCGGTATTTCCTTCAAAGGAAGTAAATCTCTCTACGTCGAAAATATAATCCTTGCTTGCCTGGTTAGAAAGATCTCCGTATTTTACAGCAGAAAGGGCTACGGTTTTTGCGGTAGCTTTTGCTTCTTCTTCATTAATATCCAGATCTTCTTTGGATTTCTGATTCTCTAAGATTTTCTTTAACATCTCTTCATTAATGCTGGATAAGAGATATTCCAGACGCATAACACCACCCTGACGAGTCTTAAATGGCTTACCATCTTTTCCATTCATAGTACCGAAACCTAAGAATTTCAGTTCTGTTTCCGGCTTAACGATACCGGTCTTTCTTGCACAGCGGAATACCTGGGTAAAATACAGTTCCTGACGTTTATCTACTACATAGATCACTTCATCTGGGTTATAATCTTTCATTCTCCATACTAAAGTTGCCAGATCTGTAGTGTTATATAAAGATGCACCATCTGATTTTAAGATCATACATGGTGGAACTTCTTTGGTGTCTGTTTCTTCTTTTACATCTACTACTAATGCTCCATCACTGATATAGGCAAATCCGTCTTTTTTCATCTTCTCTACCATATCTGGAATATATGGCTGAGCATCGGATTCTCCTTTCCAAAGTTCAAAGGATACATTTAAATTCTCATAGTTTCTCTTTAAGTCAGTAACAGATACATTCAAGATATGGCTAAGTAATGCCTGATAGCCTCGTCTTCCATTCTGCAACTCAAAAGTAGCCTGCATAGCAGCTTCTTTATAAGCAGCATCTTCTTTGGATTTTCCACTGGCGGTTGGATAGATTTCTTCCAACTCAGAAATGGTAAATGGAGGCTCTTCTGGATACTCTCCTGTATAGGATTCATCAAAATATACCAGTTCTGGTTTTCTTTCTTTTAACTCAGTAATGATGAGTCCCATCTGAAGACCCCAGTCTCCTAAATGCACATCGCCGATCACATTATGACCAACGAATTTTCCAATACGTTTTACGCTTTCACCGATGATAGCGGAACGCAAATGACCTACATGAAGTGGTTTTGCAACGTTTGGTCCGCCGTAATCGATCATAATGGTCTTTGGATCCTCTGCCTTATCCATACCAAAACGACCTTCATCTTTCTGCATGGAATTTAAGTATTCTGCCAGATAATCACTATTGATCTTTAAATTGAGAAATCCCGGTTTAACAGATTCTGCCATTTCAAACATTGGGTTTGCAGCCAGACTTTCTGCGATCTTATCTGAAATCATAAAAGGCGCACATTTGTATTCTTTTGCCGCTGCCATGGCACCATTACACTGGAATTCGCACAGATCTGGACGGTTAGACAAAGTAACCTTTCCGTATTTTTCATCATATCCAGCTTCTGTAAAAGCCTTTGTAACTTCTTCCGTTATCCGGTCAATGAGTTTATTCATGATATCCTCCTAATTTTCTCTTCTATATTTATCTTCTCTTTTCTTGATAAGCACTGCTCTTCGAAGTGTTCTCAGCTCTTCTACTCTCAGTCTCAGCAAAAAGAACATTACGGTATCGATTCAACACACGAAGCAGAACACTCCCCAGCACACAGATGGAAATGATCTCCCCAATCCCTACCGTAAGCGCAAAAAATGGAATAGACAGATCCCATTCATGGAAAACGAAAGCATAACCATATCCATAGCGCAGGATAAAGGGAATGATCACCATATTGGAAAGCACTGGGGGCAATGTGCATAAAAACTTATGCTTCCGAAGCAAGTAGGTTCCTACTGCTCCGATCAAGGTTGCCAGACTTCCAAAGATCACATCATAGATCAAAAGATTCGGTGTCAATAAATTCGCGATCAGACAACCGATCCAGAGTCCCGGAACTGCCGCTGGTGTAAACACCGGTAAAATACACAGAGCCTCTGAGATCCGCACCTGAACATTCCCCGATGCCAGATTAAAAGCCTGAATGAACATGGTAAGTACAACATAAATTGCTGCAATCACCGCCGCCTGAGTGATAAATAATACCTTTTTGTTTCTCATATTTATTTGTCTCCTTTAGTTTTGTTTTACGTGTGGAAGGTCTCGAACACACGGGTCTATAACTATGCTAGTGTAGCAGATGTAATAAGAAAAATCAAGATTCTCTTGAGTTTCTTCCAATAAAATGGCATAATAACAGAGATATTACATTCAGGAGGAATATTTTATGAATAACTCAAGGGACACCTTTTCCAGCAGACTGGGATTTGTATTCGCAGCCGCTGGCTCTGCAGTTGGACTTGGCAACCTGTGGAGATTTCCCTATCTTGCAGCAAAGTATGGGGGCGGAATCTTTATTCTGGTTTATTTGCTGTTAGCTGTTACATTAGGTTTTACTTTAATGATCACTGAGATCGCAATCGGAAGAAAGACTGGATTAAGTGCGATCGAAGCTTTTAAGAAACTGGACAAACGTTTTGGTTTTGTTGGTAATCTTGCCAGCATTGTTCCATTTATCATTGTTCCGTATTACTGCGTGATCGGTGGCTGGGTAATCAAGTACATAATTGCTTTTGTGACTGGTCAGACTTCTGCTGCTGCTCAGGATACTTATTTTACCGGATTTATCACACAACCTGTAGAACCGATCATCTGGTTTGCTGTATTTGTTCTGTTAACATCCGTTGTTGTGATCATAGGCGTACAGAAAGGAATTGAGAAAGCCAGCTCTCTTCTCATGCCACTTCTTGTCGTACTTATTGTTGTTATCTCAATTTTCTGTATCACAAGACCTGGCGCCATGGAAGGCGTAAAATATTACTTACTTCCAGATTTCAGCAATTTCTCTGTTACGACAGTGCTTGCTGCTATGGGGCAATTGTTCTACTCCATGTCACTTGCCATGGGAATTATGATCACCTATGGTTCTTACATGAAAAAAGAGGATAATCTTCGTACATCCGTAAGACAGATTGAGATCTTCGATTCTGCTATCGCTCTTTTAGCAGGACTTATGATCGTACCTTCTGTATTTGTATTTTCCGGTGGAAGCGAAGAAGCTTTAAACAAAGGACCTTCTCTTATGTTTGTGACACTTCCAAAAATATTTGAAAACATGAGCATCGGAAGTATTCATATCGGTACAGTTGTTGGAGCAGGATTCTTCATTTTAGTACTATTTGCAGCCGTGACCTCTTCCATTTCACTGTTAGAGACCTGCGTATCTATTCTTTGTGACAAAGTCCACTGGAGCCGTAAAAAATCTACTTTGATCGTTACCGCTTACATTTTGATCATCGGAGCTGTTATTTCCTTAGGATTTGGTCCACTGGATTTCATTCAGATCTTAGGACTGGGATTGCTAGACTTCTTTGACTTTATCAGTAACAGTGTATTAATGCCGATCGTAGCAATCTTTACCTGTATCTGTATCGGTTTCTTCGTAAAGCCAAAGGTTATTTACGATGAAGTCGAACTGAATGGTTCATTCAAAGAAAAGAAATTCTATACCGTAATGTTAAAATACATTGCTCCTATCTGCCTGATCCTTATTCTGATCTTTGCAGTATCAGAGGCAATGGGATGGATTACTGTTTAATCTTTTAAAAAGAGCATCCCCACTGAAATTACTTCAGTAGGGATACTCCTTTTTTATTCTTTGCTCGCCTTCAATTCTTGAATCATCTGTCCTAATTCAGCAATTTCCGCTTTCAGATCTGATATCTGGACACTCTGCTCTGAGATCTGGGCTCTCTGTTCTGAGATCTGAACACTCTGTTCTGAGATCTGGGCTCTCTGCTCTGAGATCTGAACACTCTGTTCTGAGATCTGGACACTCTGTTCTGAGATCTGGACACTCTGTTCTGAAATCTGGGCTCTCTGCTCTTTGAGCTGAGCTTCCTGAGACTCTATGACCTTCTGCTGTTCCTGAATCTCTTTCTGCCGCTCCTGAATTTCTTTCCTCTGCTCTTTGATCTCTTTCTGCTGCTCCTCGCACATATACTTCACCGTATTTCTTTCCGCCTCAATGAATGCATCTGTATACATACTCATCAACTCCTCTGGTTTTTTACGAAACTCTACAATATCTTGGTAACACTCCATAAATTCCGGATAGACTTTCACTAATTGTAAAATATCTTCTGGTCTATCAGAACTTAAAAATGTCAGCCACGCATCTCTCTTATTAGTTATATTGTGAACGACGTCATGAAATGTGTCAAGGGAAATATATAAGATATTGGTCAATAGATCGATCTTCGCGCCACTGTCAAACTGATGATAACCTCTGTGAATATAGGCTGGCGCCACCTCAGCAAATTCCTTGGCGCTATGTTCCATTAATATGATTAAATAGACCGGTTTCATATCCTTAAAACGAAAGTCTTGCTTTTTCTGACTCTTCATTCGATTATACTGTCGCATGACAAGATCCGAAGAATAACAACTGCTTCTGGCACCAGTAAACTGATAACCGACTTTCTGCATTTCCACGTCAATGATAGAACCATCTTCCAGTTCCAGCACAATGTCCATAATGACTAGGCTGCCTTTTTCTGATAATTTAGTTCCTTCTTTTTGGAGAACCTGCTTAATACGTACCTTCTGTTCAAGAATCGTAGATAGAAATTGTTCCAAGCGATGTGGATGAAGGATAGGATCCATGATCTGTTTAAAAAAAGTATCATATAAAATTGGGAGACCTCGTCCTCCCTGAATAAAAGACAACAACTTCTCCTGAATATCCTCTGGAAATTCAGAATATAACTGCAGAGCTTTCGGACTAGATTTGATCCGTTCCATAGCTTCCTCCGCAGAAATGGGACTTCCTAAAATATCAGCGATGGTATGTGACTCACGGTTAACTGGCTGCTCATTTAATGTATTTATCATAGGCAGACTCCTTTCAAAGCTGTATGTGTTCAGAGAACGAAAGTTCATTCAAATAAACAAAATCTGCTCAATTTAATCGTATTCTCCATAAAATCCGCGCGCAAAAAGAGAATATGAAATAAACAGAGCTTAAGCTATCTCCAAAAGTCGTTCCTGAACAATCTATATTTAATTACTGTACCTGGGATTATCTGGCGATCCGCCAAAGACCAAGTAGAAAAGAATATTCTTTCTGATAGAAAAATTGTAGCACTAAAGACAAGATTAGTCAACATAAAAAAAGATTGCGCTCCGCGCAATCTCCGCTCATTACCATGCTACTGCCGAATATAAATCCCCTGAGATTCAATAAATTCATCCAGTTCCTCTAATGCCTGCGTATACCACTCTTCGCTTTCCGGCTGGGCTGGTCTGTCTTTTATTTCCAATTGTTCCTCCGGTTTCTTATCTTTCTCTTCCATATCTGAAACCTCCTATCAATCTGATAATCATGTCTGGATACCGCATAGTTCACACAACATTAATATGTAGTGCATTGTATCACTTTTTTCTCGAAAAGAAAATATTTCTTTGCATAAAACTTCAAAAATAAGGGAACTCTTAAAAATAAATTCAGGTGATCATGAAACTTCTTTCGCGGTCACCTGAAAAAAGTTTTAGGAAATGAGGAGAAAGCCATGTCGTCCTATAAAGTGGAAATCTGTGGAGTCAATACTGCAAAGCTACCCATACTAAAAGAATCCGAGAAAGAAGAACTATTTAAGAAGATAAAAACAGGTGACATGGAAGCTCGAGAGACTTACATCCAAGGGAACTTACGACTCGTCCTCTCCGTCATCCGTCGTTTTTCCAACCACAATGAAAATGTAGATGATCTATTCCAGATCGGATGTATTGGACTTATGAAAGCCATTGATAATTTTGATATAACCTTGGGGGTAAAATTTTCTACTTATGCAGTTCCCATGATCATTGGAGAAGTCCGCCGTTATCTTCGAGACAATTCCAGTTATCGTATCCCCCGTTCTCTTCGGGATACCGCCTATAAAGCCATGCATGCAAAGGAAGAATTATCTCGTACTTCTCTTCACGAACCGACTCTTGATGAAATCTCTAAAGCCTGCGATATTCCCAAAGAGGATATTGTCTATGCTTTAGATGCTATTCAAACTCCTTTAAGTCTGTTTGATCCTATCTATACCGATGGGGGTGATGCCCTCTACGTAATGGATCAAATTTCTGACAAGAAAAATAAAGAAGAAAATTGGGTAGAGGATCTTTCTTTAAATGACGCCCTATCTCATCTTAGCAAACGTGACGAACAGATCATTAAATTGCGTTTTTTTGAAGGAAAAACCCAGATTGAAGTAGCTGATGAGATTCATATCTCCCAAGCGCAAGTCTCCCGACTTGAGAAAAATGCCTTGAAAAATATGCGAAATTATTTAAAAAGTTAACACTACAATATTTTCAGCAATTTTATTAAATTTTCATTTTCCCCATAATTTCATTCAATACAAGAGCCCCGCCCATAACTGATCCACAGTTATGGAGCGAGGCTCTCTCATTCATATAGACTAAAATCTGTAGCTTAAATATAGATCCTTACGCTTTCTTTACCATTACACCATTCTTTACATACCAGCGAGAACCGCCATAATTAGTGTAGCCGGTGTATTTCCAGTTCAACACTCCTTTTTGAACATAAAACCAATTTCCGCTATGCTTGCATAAACCGGTATAACTCCAGTTCAACACTCCTTTTTCAACATAGAACCAATTTCCATTATGCTTACACAAGCCGGTATACTTCCAGTTCAACACTCCTTTTTCAACGTAGAACCAATTTCCGTTATGCTTGCATAAGCCGGTATATTTCCAGTTCAGCACTCCTTTTTCAACGTAGAACCAATTTCCATTATGCTTACACAAGCCGGTGTACTTCCAGTTCAACACTCCTTTTTCAACATAAAACCAATTTCCATTATGCTTACACAAGCCGGTATATTTCCAGTTCAACACTCCATTCTGAACATAGAACCAATTTCCGTTATGCTTACATAAACCGGTATAATTCCAATTCAGCACTCCTTTTTGAATATAGAACCAGTTTCCATTATATTTGCACAAACCCGTGTAACTAAAATCCACTTTGCTATTCTTCACGTAGAACCAATTTCCATTGTATTTCGTCAAAGAAGTATAGTGACCCGTTACCACACCGTTTTCATACATAAACCATTGATTATCAACTTTCTTCAACCCAGTATAATAACTTGGCGGGTCATCTTCTGACGGCTCATCTGCCGCTGGATCGTCATCTTCCGCTGAATCGTCGTCTTCTGCTGGGTCGTCATCTTCCGCTGGATCGTCATCTTCCGCTGGATCGTCGTCTTCCGCTGGATCGTCATCTTCCGTTGGATCGTCATCTTCCGCTGGATCGTCGTCTTCTGCTGGGTCGTCATCTTCCGCTGGATCGTCATCTTCCGCTGGATCGTCGTCTTCTGTTGGGTCGTCATCTTCCGCTGGATCGTCTGTGGTATCCTCTTTGATAGGGATTTCTTCTCCTTTTATAATAAGATTTCCACAACCTAAGCAATAAGTATCTCCAGTATAACCGGTTTCCGTTTCAGTCGCTTCTTTAGCATTTCTGACTTCCTTTTCTCCCGTATGATTATTACTGTCTTTGTCTCCATGATAAGTACCACAGACTTCACAGATTGCAGGAGACTGACAGGTTGCAGTTCCGCCAATATGAACACTTACTTCTGCCATCTCACCACAGGAACATTCATACCAATGTCCCTTTTCATCATATTTTAAGTCATCATAGCTATGTCCTAATGGATTGATCACAATATCTGATTCTGTAATTTCATTTGTTCCTTTTTCATCACTAAAAAGCTTCTCACAAGTGGAACATTTCCAATGCTGAATATTTCCAGGCTCTGTATGGGATGCTGCTTTATACTCAACTACCGCCAAGGCATGATCTTTCCACACTGGAGTCATGCTAACATTCCCTTTCGGCATCGTAAATGTAACCTTATTTCCTTCCACTTTTGTATCATTCGGAACGATAAAACCAGAGTTTTCATTAAAGGTAACACCAGTAATCCCTTCCGAACCAATCCTTGTTCCTACGTCTATTATAACATTCTGACCTTCCAGAACAAACAAAGTGTCCGTAGCTATTCCATTGATCGCATAATCTTTTGAAAGATCAGCCACTACATATGAAACATTATTTATTGCAGTACCACTTTGAACTCCTATCTCAGCATATGGACTTCCATTTTCAGGTGCATAACCAGCTTTTATAAGATTTAGTTCTTCCTGATCAATATTAGAAAACTCAATATCTACTGTTCCATTTATAAGTTGTCCTGATCCTAAAGTTTCATTTTTGTCATTCGCCAGCACAACGGTTATCGTTCCCTTAGGAACCAAACCTGCTTCAGCTCCAGTTACTTTTACAGATACCGTTCCGCTAACTAAAATTGCATCTTCAGACTTACTATATGTAAGATCACAACCACTTACAGAAACTTCCGGTTCCATCTCACTTATCACAATCTTAGCCACATAACTATCCGTTACATCTTCATTCCAGTAATCCGTTTCTAGTGCTTTCAAATAAGCATAATAAGTTCCCGGAAGATTTGGCGCAGACGCAGTAAATTCTGACGCGTCTGTGAGTGTCTCATCTGCACTGTACATGATCTCATAATCTGTACCTGCAACAGGATCATCTACCAATGTACTACCGCTGACATTACTGATACTTATGGTATTCTCGCCTGGAATAAACGAATGATTTTTTCCATCATATTCATTTTTTAATTCAGATGCATCTGTATTTATACTGATAATACTATCGGTTTTTATCACACCAGCAGTGATACTGTTTGAAACAGAAGAGGCATAATCATCGTTTCCCAAGTAAACTGCAAAGAAATTATTATTACTTCCTATTTCAAAGCCATTGGCTGCTATAACAGGAATATTCTCCCAGGAAGCACCGTTTTCTGTTAGCTCTACTGCACCACCTTTTCCATCATAATCATAAAGTTCATTGTTAATATAGAGCTGTACCTTGCCGGTATTGATATTACTACTGTTTTCATCTAAAACCGTAGCTGTCAGGGTTACCCGGTCTCCATAGGAAAAAGATTCACTGTCTGTCACTCCAGTCAATTGAATAGTAGAATTAGCAGGCGCTGTCTTGTCACTTTCCAGTACTGTTAAAGTAAATACTCGGCTAACCTCTCCTGCCGTAGTCATAGCTATTAAAGTAATATCATATGTACCAGCCCCCAGATCTGCGTCTCCTTTACAGATATTGATGGTATCTCCTATAGGCGATAACCTCATCAGCACACTGTCACCACTCGTAGAATCTGTAGAATTCATATATACACCGTAATAATATTCATCATCACTTAAGGTTGAAGATTGTCTAGTGTATTCCGTTATATTACCATCCATATCTGTATATGTGATCTGATAATCAAATGGTACATAATCAAGATAGGGATATTCTTCCTCTTCCGGATAACTGGTCATTACTTCAATATTCACTTTACCGGTATCATATACAGCCGTATTCGCATCAGCATAAGATACCGTCTGGGAAATAGGCATAAAATCAATTATCTCTGTCGGTACAAAACCAGTTCCCTCTGCAGTAGTCCAGCCTGTTGCAGCACTGCTATCTTCTGTAAACTCCATATCAGTCTGGGTTGGATATGGATTTGTAATGACAAAGGATCCATCTCCACTTGAACTCTCAATGTATTTTGTCTCATATTCCATCCAGCCTGAATATCCCTGATTCTCAGCACTGCTCCATGGCATTCCGCCTCCCACACGAAACTCGGTAGGTCCACCGGAAAGAGTACCTGTGATGTTCATAGCTGGTTGTGCTTCCAGTTCATTTTCTTCATCTGCTTTCATGGCTGATGTAGGATTTAAGACCAAGATTCCATTCTTAGATCCTGTAAAGTCTTCTACTGTAACCACACTATTATCAGGAGTGCTCTCTGAAAGGTCCAATGTAGCCTTATTACTATCACTGCCCACAAGTACAATACTCGGAGCATTGTTTTCTTTGATACCAAAACTACTTTCAGATGTTGGAACAAAAGTACCTCCTTGTATTGTCAACTTATCTAAACAGTCGATCATAAAAGAATATGTTCCCGTTCCATTCACTGTCAGATTGACTGTGTTGGTTTCAGAAACACCACTTACGCTTCTTACAAATGCCTGATCACTCACTGTGATATCCACCAGTCCATTAAGTCCTATCTTTTCATCCAGCACTGGAATCATTCCCGCAGTTGTTGTATCGGAAGGATCCTTTGTTGTAGAGCCTGCATAGATACCTGTTTCAATCTGAAAACTGCTGCCCTTTGACACGCTGATACTGACAGGCAGATTCCATGAGCCATTTACACTTCCAGCATAAATCCCCTCATATGTGCCTCCTGAAATGGTGATCGTACTTTCTGTACCTCTACAATCTGCACCATAATCCATTCCTGTATCATCCGCAGAATAATCGCAAAATGTGCCGCCATAGATCTGCAGTGGGCGCAAACTATCATCCTGATGAACGTTAGTCAATACTAACTCATGACCATTTGCGGCAATACCCGGTCGAATAAAACCTGCCGTACCAATTTTCACATTTTCAAAAGTAACATCCGCTCCAAGGATCACTCCACCAGCACGCAATGTAATGGTTGGAAGTGTACTAGAATCGGCCTTGATCGTCACACTCTTCAATATCACCAGAGGCTTGTCCAAACCACTTTCATCATTGACCAGAATGTCATCCTCAATGAAAATGGTATCTCCATCCTCCACCATGGTCAGTGCTTTCTCCAACGTTTTCACCGGTGCAGCCTGACTACCGCTACTACTGTCGCTTCCGGTTTCATTTGACACATAATATATACTACCTGTTGTTGTCCCCGCTACTGGTGTTGTATTTTCTTCCGCATATCCAACAGTTGGTAACATCATAAGCACCAGTGCCATGATCATAAACAAACTAAACACTCGCTTCTTCATTTTAACCCCCCTCTTTTTTGAAATCTCTTCATTTTATTTCTATCAGATTCTACTTTTCCCTAATGTTCCTCTCTCTCCCTCCGGATATCCTGAAGCAGATCCTGGACTCCCCTCGGTTCTGGTGCTACCACTGCCAGTATTTTCTTAACCTCTTCCGTTGGTTCGTCCTGATCCGGGATCATAACCGGCACACAGCCTGCTCTATGCGCCGCCAGGATTCCTGTAGGAGAATCTTCTAAGACCAGACACTCCGAAGGTTTTAATCCCAATTTCTCCGCTGCGTACAGATAGATATCCGGCTCCGGTTTTCCTCTTTCTACCATATAACCGCTGACGAGAATATCAAATTTGTCTGCCAGTCCAACCGATTCCAGATAAAGCCTTGTCCGTTCCGGCGGTGAAGAAGTTGCAACTGCAGTCTTATAACCTTGATCAATTAAATAAGTCACTAACTCTCTTATTCCCGGCTTCTCTGTAACCCCTTCTTTTTCCACAAAGGCATTCATCAGTTCAATCCGCTTATTGCGGATCTCACCATAATCTACGCCTTTTCCAAAATAGGCTTCCAGCTGAGCTTTTCCCGCCTCACGGTTTAAACTCCTCATTCCAAGAGCCTGCTCTCTTGTCATAGGATACCCGAAAAACTGCGCCGCCTCCTGCCAGAAGCGGGTGTACAGTTTTTCCGTATCCAAAATAACTCCATCCATATCAAAAAGGATCCCTTTGATCTTTCGTTTATCCAATTGATATTCCGATTCTTGATATAATGTATAATTTATCTGCTGCATAATTTGTATCCTGTCTTAATATTATCTATCCCATTTTTCACACAATGCTGTGATCTGATCTGCAAATTTTGCCAGATCTTTATTCGCCATACCCTGACACTTGGTAATGATAGCCACCAGACGCTGTCCTGCAGCCACCAGACGATCGAATACGGTAGAAGAAGCAGAACGAACAGCCACCTTCTTCTCTGCCTTTTTCCGCTCTCCCTGGGCAATACAACATCCCATCTCCCGATCGTATACATCCCCAGAATACGGTACAATTGCATCCAAACCTAAGGTCTTATGAAGATGCTCTGCAAAATATTCTGCAGTAGATTCCTCTCCATGCACGATAAAGACTTTCTTCGGCGGATTCTTAAAAGCGGCCGCCCACTGAGTCAGATGATCCATATCCGCATGACCACTGATTCCCGGCAGATTTACGATCTCCGCCTGCACATCTACTTCTTCTCCAAAAAGTTTTACTTTATCAATTCCATTTAAGAGTGCATGACCTAAGGTTCCCGGCACCTGATATCCAACAAATAAGATCGTAGAATCCTTTCTCCATAAATTGTGCTTCAAATGATGACGGATCCGTCCCGCTTCACACATTCCGGAAGCAGAAATGATAACTTTCGGATTCGGATTAAAGTTGATCATCTTAGATTCATCACTGCTGACAGCAATACGAAGTCCCGGAAAACGGATTGGGTTGATGTTTTGATTGATCAGCCCGATTGCCTCATCATCAAAACACTCCTCCACATTCTTATGAAATATATTCGTTGCTTCTACTGCCAAAGGACTATCAATAAATACTTCGAAATTCGGATACTCCGGCAAAAGCCCCTCTGTCTTAATCCGCCGCATATAATAAAGCATCTCCTGAGTACGTCCTACGGAAAAGGCCGGAATTACCAGATTTCCCCCTCTGGTAAAAGTGCCATTTAAGACTTTTGCCAGCTCCACCGCATAATTCACCGGTTTCTCATGATTTCGGTTACCATAAGTAGACTCCATGACCACATAATCTGCATCTTCGATATACTCTGGATTCTTAATGAGCGGTCTGTCGTTATTGCCAATATCTCCAGAAAAAACGATCTTTTTCTCGACGCCATCTTCTTTGATCCACATCTCAATAGAGGATGATCCCAACAAATGTCCGGCATCTATAAACCGTACCTTCAGTTCCGGTGCGATCTCAATGACTTTATGATAATCACAGGCATTAAAATGTTCTAAGACTCCCTGAGCATCATTCATGTCATAGAGAGGTGTCACTTCCGGTCTGCCAGCTCTTCGCGCTTTCCGGTTCTTCCATTCCGCCTCAAATTCCTGAATATGAGCAGAATCCTTTAACATAATATTACATAATTCACAAGTAGCTTTTGTGGCAAAGATCTCGCCCCTAAATCCATGATTATACAAAAGAGGCAATAATCCGGAATGATCGATATGAGCATGGGTAACAAATACATAATCGATCATTGCGGCGTTGACCGGAATTGACTGATTCTCATATAGATCCGGTCCTTGTTCCATTCCACAGTCTACCAGTAAATGCACATCCCCAAAGTTCACGTAATGGCAACTTCCTGTTACTTCTCTCGCAGCCCCAATAAATTCCAATACCATAAAAAATCCCCCTCGCTGTCTAAAATTCGTTCAAGTAAATAATTACTTTAATTATACCACATTTTTCTAATTACTCAAACTCTTGTATCTCTTTTTTTAGACGATTCATGATCTTTTTCTCCAATCTGGAAATATATGACTGAGAAATTCCAAGGGCATCTGCCACCTCTTTCTGAGTCATCTCTTTTCCATCTTTTCTGCCGATCCCGTAACGCAGCTGAATGATCTCTAATTCCCGTTCATCCAGCTTTTCTAATGCTTTTCTAAGAAGATGGATCTCTACCTGATTCTCCATATCCCGATATATGATGTCCTCTTCCGTTCCCAGGATATCTGACAAAAGTAATTCATTCCCGTCCCAATCCACATTAAGAGGTTCATCGAAAGATACTTCCATTCTAGTCTTATTATTCCGTCGTAGATACATGAGGATCTCATTTTCAATACACCGAGAGGCATAGGTTGCCAGTTTGATATTTTTCTGAGGATTAAAGGTGTTAATCCCTTTGATCAACCCAATGGTACCAATGGAGATCAGATCTTCCACATTCACTCCGGTATTTTCGAATTTTTTTGCCAGATATACCACTAATCGCAAGTTATGTGCGATCAGTTTTTCTCTAGCGGCTTCCTGATCTAGTTCCCCCCGTTCATCTACATGATCTTTCAAGCCACTTAATGCGATCAGGCATCTTTTTTCTTCTTCCTGCTCTAAAGGCGCCGGCAGGACTTCTGTGCCCCCAATATACCAGACCTCATCCTCTTCTTTCCACAACCCTAAAAACCAGGTCCAAACTCTCTTTAACTGTGTCATTTTTACCATTTTCCATCCATCCTTTTCATTTATTTACAGGAATCTCTTCCTCAATTGCAGCATTTAAGATCACTTGATATTCCTTTTTCCGAAGAAGCCCCTGGGGTTCTTCCGCTACTCGCACTTTTGTATAAATCCTCGGTTCTTTCATCTGTATGACCATTTTTTCTATCTCATAGACTTTCACCATCCCTTTGGCATTGCCTAAAGACGAAAAGCCCTGATAAAAAAATGGAGTTTCTTCTGTAATTCCCAGCATTTTTAAGATTTCACTATCAACAATATGTATAGGCTCGCCTATCTGTTCCGTAGTAAGCCTGTTTCCTGAATCGTATAACCCTTTTATCCAAACTTTTTGTGTTCCGAAAAATAGTCCCACAGAATACATATGCTTTCCTTTTTTCCAACGGGTGAATACTACCTGAGACAGTATAAGACCAATACCTCCTGCCCCAATGCCTATCCAGATATAGGATTCCGTCCAGCCCGTCACATTCTTGATCCCCATGACGATCCCGCCCAGTAGAAAGGTCTCAAAGAACGCCAACAGATATTTTTTCACAAAGATGAGAAATGGAGATCTTCCAAAACACCACAAGATCATGACCGGCAGCACCACCAGGAATGAAAAAAACACATAAAACAAATAACTTTTTACCGAAAGCAGAAAGACGGTTTCCACTATTGTTATAGTCAAAGAGACCAGAAGTATCTTTTTCCAGAATCTCTGAAGAAATCTGCCTTCCATATATGCCATAAGGAGCAAGATCATCCCATTCATGATCAGATTCTGCAAAAAAAATACATCTACATAGAATACATAGATGCAGACCACCTCCCTCTTTATGTAATTTCCGCTGAACTGCAATCGTTCATTAAGGAATACAAACAGATTATAGAGGATGAAAGGATGTTATTTTATCAAAAATGGGAATGTTATTTTTATGACTTATCGACAAAAATTTTACGAAATGAAATAGATCTTCTAACTACGCTATACCTAGATTTCTACGACAAAAAACCATGTCAAGCTTACACCTGACATGGTTATGATCTCGTTACATATGAAAATATGTACTATTTCTTAGGATTCTTTAAAAAGTCCGGAATATTGATCTCTACCTGCTTAACAGTACTCTCTGGCTGACGAGGACGGTTGATTCCGGTATAGTTGGTTGTACTCTGGGTTCCCATAGAAGGACGTGCCTGCTGCTGAGTCATACTACTTCCCATCCCCATTCCTGCAGTGCTACGGATACCACTTGTAGTTGGAGTGGTCTGACGCATAGTCTGGGAGCTCTGATACTTCATCATATCCTGAAGAGTTGGAGCTGAATTCTGCTGAACTGGAGCTGGTGCTGGAGCCTTTGCAGATACTTCTTCTAATCCTGTAGCAATTACAGTAATAGTAGCTTCGTCAGTCATAGTTTCGTCGAACTTCGCACCGAAGATAATGTTTGCATCATCTCCTGCTAAATCCTGAACATAGCTTGCTGCATCATTTGCATCCATTAAGGAAATATCACCGGAAATGTTAATGATAACATGGGATGCACCTGTAATAGTAGTCTCTAATAATGGAGAAGCAACTGCCAGCTTAACTGCTTCGATCGCTTTCTCATCACCTTTGGCATTACCAATACCAATGTGAGCCATTCCCTTGTCTTTCATAACAGTCTGAACGTCTGCAAAGTCAAGGTTGATGAGTGCAGGAAGGTTAATTAAGTCAGTGATTCCCTGAACTGCCTGCTGTAATACTTCATCTGCTTTCTTAAGAGCGTCTGGCATAGTTGTACGTCTGTCAACGATCTCTAAAAGCTTATCGTTAGGAATTACGATCAGAGTATCTACGCTCTCTTTTAAGCGGTCGATACCAGAGATCGCATTGATCATTCTCTGTTTTGCTTCGAATTTGAAAGGTTTGGTAACAACACCAACAGTAAGGATTCCCATCTCTTTCGCAATACGTGCTACAACTGGAGCTGCACCAGTACCGGTTCCGCCACCCATACCACAGGTTACGAATACCATGTCTGCACCTTTTACTGCTGCAGATAATTCTTCTGCACTTTCCTCAGCTGCCTTAGCACCGATCTCAGGCTGTGCACCTGCACCTAAACCTTTGGTCAGTTTCTCTCCGATCTGGATCAGAGTTGGTGCCTTACAAAGCTGTAAAGCCTGCTTGTCTGTATTCACTCCGATAAATTCAACACCACCGATATTCTCATCGATCATGCGGTTCACGGCGTTATTTCCTGCGCCGCCTACGCCAATTACAATAATCTTTGCACTTGCATCTGCCTCGTTTGTTCTAATTTCCAGCAAGGTTCTTCCTCCTCTTTCTATCTCAAAATTTATCTAAATTACTTATTGTCTGCTTCTACTACAGGATCTATACCCTGAAAAATGAGCCTATACGCACTCATATAGTCTATAATATAATTTTTCTCTCAAATAATCAACAAGAAATTACGATTTTTTTTAATTATTCGTTCTTATCAAATACAATATTTGTTGTTTCCTCTGTCCAGTTTTCTAAATGTAGTGTCCCATTCATCCCTTTTAAGGTAGGAAGGATCTTGGAAATACGCTCTACCTTCTGAGTCAGCTTGTCCGTATTCCCCACTTCCACCTTCACCTTATCATAGGTAAGGATTGGAAGAGACTGGCTATCATAAGTAATACTGTCTGGCACCAGATTATTTCGTTTCAATGCCTGGGTCAGAGTCAACATATCCTTTAACTGCTCCTCTTCAATCGGCAGTTTCTCATATAAAATTACCTCATCACAGGAAATTCCTTCTATCTTCGGAATATCCGGCAATACATCCGAAGAGGTCTCCACTACAATACCATCTTTATCAAAATATGCATTCTCTCCAATTCCTGAGATGTACAGATATCCCATGGTTCCTTTCTCGTATACTTCAATATGTATGGTCTGAGGATCCTTTAAGGTAATATCCATGGTATCAATAAATGGAAGATTCTCCGTCTTCTTGAATCGATATTTAAAAAACACATATAAAGTATTCCAGGAATATTCATCATTTAAGACTACCTTCTCAATGGTGGCGGCATCATAAAGGCTATTGCCCTCAACCTCCACATTTTTGATGACGAAGACCTTAATCCCAATGACAACAGCAATTGCCAAAATTGCAATAAAGATCAAGATTCCCCGGAAAATATGTTTTCTCCGTTTCTTTTTTTTACGTTCTTCTCTTATCATTTCCAACTCCTGTTACCGCATACTTTCCAGCTTGATTCCCCTAGATACGCTTAGCACGATTCCTATTTCCGACATCAGGAACAATACAGAAGTTCCACCATAACTAATGAATGGAAGGGTAACTCCGGTATTTGGAATGGTGTTGGTCACTACGGCAATGTTCAAGATTACCTGAATGGCAATATGTGACATAATTCCAACAACCAGAAGGGCTCCATAAAGATCATTCGCATTATTAGCAATGATCATCATTCTCCAGATCAGAAGAATATACAGCAAAATAACACAGATTGCTCCAAAAAGTCCCAATTCTTCACAAATGATCGTAAAGATCATATCATTCTGGGATTCTGGTACATTTCCCATTTTCTGAATACTCTCTCCTAAGCCCTTACCAAAGAGTCCTCCGGAGCCGATGGCATACAAGCCCTGCAAAGTCTGATAACCAGCATCTCCTGCCGTCTCCGGATGAAGCCATGCCTGCACTCGTCCCTTTCGATAACTTGCAGAAAACAAGAAGATCAAAATAACTGCCACACCAGCAATTCCAACTGATACAAAAGGTGCATATTTCTGGCTTGCAACAAATAACATACATACAGCTATTCCCAGCACAATAATTCCAGTACTTAAGTTACTGTAAGCAATGATTCCTACAATTGGAACCAGCGTCCCAAAAACCTTCAAAAGACCAGAGGTCTTATTCATTGATTTCGGCACCCGTTCGATCAAAGTTGCCAAAAATAAGATAATTGCCAACTTTGCCAGCTCTGATGGCTGAAAACTTAAAGGTCCTAAAGACAGCCAACGGCTGGAACCATGGGAAGAACTTCCGATTCCCGGGATTGCAACAGCGCAACATAGTAAAAATGCCACAATATATGCCATTCCTCCGAATTTCTTCCAAACGCGATAATCAGCAACGGTAAAAAATATCATGAAAACACTACCGATCAACATATTACGAATCTGAAGTTTCAGATAGTAGGCACTGTCTCCATACTTATTCATAGAAGTATAAGAACTGGAACTGTATAACATTACCAGTCCAAAGCACATAAGAAAGATCACGATAAAAAGAAGATTATAATCAAAATATCCTGCTTTTTTCGGCTTTTTCTCTGTCCTTTCTTTTTCTCTTACTCTCCCAGCCATGCTTACTCCTTTAATCCATTTACGATATCTTTAAATATCTTACCTCTTACTTCATAATTTGGGAACATTCCCCAACTTGCACAGGCTGGTGAAAGAAGCACCGCTTCTCCTGAAACTGCCTGCTCATAGCAGTACATGACCGCTTCCTCTAAAGTCTCACATCTAACTGTATCCATGAAACCATGCTTATGGGCACAGGCCTCAATCTTCTCTGCGGTCTGACCAATGAGGACTAATTTTCTTACTTTTCCGTCAAAAGCCTCGATCCACTCATCATATTCGGACTGCTTATCATATCCTCCTCCGATGAGGTAAGTTGGCCGATTCATTGCCCGGATTCCCTGGATCGCAGCATCCGGATTAGTTCCCTTGGAATCGTTATAGTAACGAACCCCCTTCTTCTCTGTCACATACTCGATCCGGTGTTCTACTGCTGTAAATCGTTTCAATACTTCTACGATCTTCTCCATTGGAACACCAAAACTTAAAGTCATAGCACAGGCTGCCATAACATTTTCATAGTTGTGATTTCCTAATAAGTTCAGTTCATCTACATGGATGACCCGCTCATTTACACCGTCTTTTGCGTAATAGATCACGCTGTCTTTTAAGAAAAATCCATTGGAAAGCTCTCTCTTACTGCTGAAAAATACCACTGGCATAGAAAGACTCTCTCCGAATCTTCTCAATTCTTCATCTTCGTAATTTAGGACACAGGTATCTTCTGCCCCCTGATTTAAGGTAATGTCTTCCTTCGTCTTAATGTAACATTCCATGGTATGATGGCGATTCAGATGATCCGGTGTGATATTTAAGATAGCGGACACCTGTGGGTGAAATTCATGAATGGTCTCCAACTGAAAACTACTGATTTCCGCCACAGTCGCCGTCTCATCTGTCATTGTAGCCGCTTCACTGGTATAAGGAATTCCAATATTTCCCACCACTCTTACATCAGAATAATAATTCTTTAAGATCTCTCCTGTCAAAGCTGTAGTGGTGGTCTTACCGTTGGTTCCAGTTATAGCGATCATTCTGCCTTTTGCAAAATAATATGCCAATTCAATCTCTCCCCAAATGGCGATTCCTGCTTTTCTCATATCCTCTACCATTGGAAGATCCGTTGGAACTCCAGGGCTTAATACTACTACGTCGATCTTTTCTAATTCCTCTGCCGGGATCTCACCTAAGATCACTGGCATTTCTTTCACAAATGGAGCTTTTTCGTATAACTTCTCCATGTCCAGTTCTTTATTTCCATCAAATAAAATGGTATCTATGTTCTTCTTCCAAAGGAGCTCTGCTGCCGCGATTCCGCTGACTCCGGTTCCTACTACTAATACTCTGCTTTCTTCCAGTTTCATGATGATTCCTCCATCCTGAGCTTTTCTTTCCGTTTAGAAAACAGTATACGTTATTTTAGATCATTTATCAAGGTAAGGGAGAATGTTTTCGAAAATCTCCTTTGCCACCGGCGCCGCTATGGTTCCTCCGTAATAGGTGCCCTGAGGATTTCGGATAATGACCAATAGAAGGATGGTAGGATCACTGGCAGGGGCAAATCCTAGAAAAGAAGAAATATACTTGTTATCAGATCGAGGCAGTGTCTGAGAAGTAGCGGTCTTCCCACCGATCTCATAGCCCTCGATATAAGCATTGATTCCGCCCCCTTCTGTCACAACGGACTCCAAAAGCTGCCGCATAGTCTCAGAGGTATCCTCGCTACAGATCCGCTCTGTAGGTTCATAGGAAAATTCCTCTACCAGCTCCCCTTCCGGATTTACCACCTTTACTCCCAGATGAGGTGTCACCCTAAGGCCTCCATTAATAATAGATGATACCGTGGATGCCAGCTGCACCGGCGTAATCTGAAAAGACTGACCAAAAGATACCGTCGCCAGTTCCACCGGCCCCATATTTTCTTCTTTATGCATAATGGTGGACGCTTCTCCTGGCAGATCGATCCCTGTCTTTTTCATCAATCCAAACTGATGGAAATAATCTACAAACTTCTCCGTCCCCAGTCTTAACCCTAACTGTATAAAAACCGGGTTACAGATCTTTATCAAAATGATAGACCTCTCCGGAATTCATCCTTATCTCCCAGCCCTTTTGCTCTATGTAAATCTTATGAACTTCCCCTGAAAAAGTCTTCACCACGGCATTTTGTATGATCTCGCCCTCTAAAAGTTTCTTTTCTATCGCCTCCCAACGTGCACTGTTATTATTATATTGTTCCATCCGCTGTTTTATGACTGTTATTTTCTCTTGAATCCTTTGTTCTTCTTCTTTGCTCTTTTCATAAAAATTATGATATTCTCTATCCCCAATGATCCCTTCCAGCAACTTTTCTAAGAGCTGAACTTGATTATTTTTCAGTTTTTTTAATTTCTCTTCTAATTGTTTTAACTGTTTCCCATCAGCGGAAACATATCCCATATTCTCCCAAATGTGCTTAAGTTCTGTGGTGATCTTCTCCACAATCTTATTTAGATCGTCTTGTTTTTCCAGTCGAACGAGGCTCTGTCCATATGGATCCTTCCAATTTGCTTTTTGCAATATATAACGCCTGCAACACTCCAGCAGAACTTTTTCAATCTCTGCCTGTGACACTTTTTGGTTATCGCAACCTCTTTCCCACGGAACTGTTTCGCCAACGTTTTTTCTTTTAGCCCTTGCCAATGTTTCTGCCCCGTTTTGTTCTTTTCCGCCTTCTGATACTGTTTTCCTGCCCTCTGACAGATATTTGGAGCACCGCCAGACCTTTTGGGAAAGATAATATTTTCTTCCACATTCTCTGCAATAGATTTTTCCTGAAAGAAAATGTTTTCCCGTATTTCTCGGCTGTTTTGTAACTGTCCGTTCATCTAAAATCGCCAGGATCCTGTTATGATACTCTTCACTGATCAATGGTGGCAGAGCATTTTCCATGTAGATCCATTCTTCTTCGGGAATCTTCTTATATTTTTTTGTATCAAAATCATATTCTCTCTGATGCAATACCACCGTTCCATGGGCTCTTGGGGAACGAAGCATATTTCTCCACTGCACCGGTGATAACATTTTTCCATCCTTCTGCCTGGCGCCTTCTTCGTATATCTTCTCTGCAATCCGCCGAAATCCCAGCCCCTGTTCTACTAACGCACATGCTCTGCGAAAATATGCAGCTTCTTCCTCATTCACTACAAACGAATCTTTTCCTACTTTTTCCCAACCAAACATAGGTCTTGAAATGTTCGATCCAGATTTTTTCTCCTGACGTCTTTGATGAGAATTTTTTATTTTCTTAGAAAGTTCTTTGCTGAATTCTTCTGCCAGAATGGCTTTGATCCCGGTTATCAGGGCATCATCGGATTTGTAAAAACTATGATCCAGATACAGATATAACTGCGTGTGATTTCTCGTGATACAGTCCAGAAACAGATACCAGTCCTTAACATTTCTTGCCAGCCTGTCGATAGATTTGATCATAATGATATCAAACCTTCCCTCCTCGATGTCCTGTATCATCCGAAGGTATTCTTTTCTTTTTTCTGCAGTGGTTCCTGATCTTGATTCCACATATTGCTCTATGATCCGCCAGTTCATCTTCTCCGCAATCTCTCGGCTTTCCTGAGCCTGAATGTCCAAGGCATTGACTTGATCTTCATCTTCCGTGGAACAACGATTATAAATTCCTACCCTTTCCACGTTTTGCCCCCATCCTTCCTACTCTTCTCCTTCATCAGCTGGTCTTTCATAAATATCCGCTCTTCTTCAAATAAATATTCCTGTTCATATAAAAGCTCCACCAGATGAAGGAGGATTTCCCTGTAAAAATCTGCTATATCCGGCATGACGAACCTTTCTATCTTCTTTTTTACTATTTATATCTGAAAGGAGGGGGATTATTCAAAAAAGCTCTTTTTCGATACCAGAATTGTTAAATCAAAAAGATTGCGCGCTGCGCATAATTGACACGTAGTGTCTTTTGTTTGCCAGGGAATTCCAGAGGAATTTCCTAGCAAATAAAAAAACTGATTAGTTGGCAGGCGCATTCCGATACGAGGGATTATGTCAATCGGTTACGTTCCACCAAACTAATCAGAAGTAGTATAGGCAATTACATTTTACCACATGTAGTAATTTTGTAAATACCCCAAATGTAATTTTTTATTTTAATTAGACTTCCACAGCTTCTTTCCAGAAAAGTTCCATATACTGACAGGCATCTGTCTCTTCCATATCAAACTTATCTGTCAACCGGATAATAGTAGCTTCTTTGGTGCTTCTAAATTCTTGACAGGTCTCGATCAAAGCTTTTATTCCACTTTTACGACCTTCTTCTCGACTATCATCCATCAGATCCTGAATTGCTTTACACACGTTCTTTTTTCCTCCTTCCACTTCATACTTCTGCATGTCCACTAACTGGGTTGCGTTCGTGTACTTGGTTACGACCTCATAAGCGTCTTCATCCATGCACTGATAATACGGATGTTCCGTTACCAGTCTATGTAGCGCCTTCTTGTCTTTCGCACATTTGATAAATTCAAATACGAACCGTACATCCGTCTGAAAGACATCCGTATTCTCCCAGCGGGGGATATCAATGACATTGATCCTATAATCTGATACCATTTCCTGCAATTCGTCAGGGATATCAGAAAAATCCAAAATATCATGAAGACACAATGGACCATCCCAAGGTTCCTCTCCTGTGTATAAGACGAAAGTGATCTGGGGATGGATCTTACTCTCCTTCTTAAAACCGTATAAATATTCTCCCGGTTTCAAATTTACTGCGGACGCTCTGATTTCCTTCTTGATCTTTTTAGCTTCTTTCTGATATCCTATCACATCATAATTCATATTGCGAAGAGGAAATTTGTAATCCACCGTTTCTTGGTTCTCAATTCCCACGATCAAGAAATTCACTCCAAATGCCACTCTTCGTAATATATCTCTGGCTTTTCCTTTTGATTCTGTATCAGCTTCCTCAAGATCAGTCTCTGCCACAACCTGTCTTCCTCTGCAGCCAATTCCATTGATGATATCTGCGTATCTGGAATTATCTTCTAAATACATTTTCCAACAATTATCTTTTTTCATGTCTCTCCTTCCTTATCAACCCTCTAAAAAAGATTGATAGACCTTTTCTTCGGTCAAATGAATAGAAATTCCCCACTCCATACAAAAAAAAGACTTCAAAACTACAAAATGATTAACTTAATACCATATGGGAATATTTCCTGATATAGGAATTCGATTCAATGTAAAAAAACCTTGCAGACAGATGTCTGATACATTCTGTCTACAAGGTTATGTTAACACGATTATTTTAGCTTTGCAAGTAGAATTTTACACATATTGAGTGTTTTGAAAAACTACGCTTTCTTCACCATTACGCCCTTCTTCACATACCAACGTGAGCCTCCGTAATTGGTGTAACCGGTGTATTTGAAGTTTACAACACCTTTCTGCACGTAATACCATTTGGTTCCATATTTGCAAAGACCTGTGTAGTTCCAATTTAAAACTCCATTCTTTACATAGTACCAGCTTGAGCCATATTTGCAGAGGCCTGTGTATTTCCAGTTAAGAACTCCACTCTTTACATAGTACCAAGTCGAGCCGTATTTACAGAGGCCTGTGTATTTGAAGTTTACAACACCTTTTCCTACATAATACCAGTTGGATCCATATTTACATAATCCGGTGTAGTTCCAGTTCAATACGCCTTTCTGCACATAATACCAGCTTGATCCGTATTTACAGAGGCCGGTGTAGTTCCAGTTTAAAATACCTTTCTGTACGTAATACCAGTTGGAGCCGTATTTACAGAGGCCGGTATGGTTCCAGTTTAGAACGCCTTTCTGCACGTAGTACCACTTTGAACCATATTTACATAATCCGGTATAGGTAAAGTCTACTTTTCCATTTTTCACGTAGTACCAACTTGAACCGTATTTACAAAGGCCGGTATAACTAAAATCTAATTTTCCTTTCTTAATGTACCACCAGCTTCCGTTGTACTTGGTCAAGCCATTGAAAGATGTATCTACAGAACCATTCTTATACATGTACCACTGAGAACCACTTTTTGCTAATCCATTATAAATACTATATTTTAACGCTCTCTGCTTAGCATATTTGTGTCCATAAGAACCTTCTGTAACCATGAGTGTCACATTCAAATTCTCGTCCTCATCTCCTTTGAATACAGATTCGAAGGCCCACTCTCCTATTTCTTCTACACTTGCAGGGATAACTATTGATTCCAGGTTCTCACAATCACCAAATGCCTCCTTCCCAATACTAACTAAGCCTAACGAAATATTAACATTTTTAAGACTATCACAATTAAAAAAAGCTTCCCCTCCAACCATTTTTACTGTTTCAGGAATTATAATCTTTTCTACAGTAGCTCCACTAAATGCATTTTCTGCAATAGATGTAACTCCACTAGGAATAGTCACAGTTCCACTGGCTGTGTGCCCATCAATTAAAATCTTATTCACAATTACTAATGGATTCTCTTCTTTCTTTTCTGTTATCCATGCAGTACCTTCAAATGCATTGAGGCCAATATATGACACCCCCGATGAAACTTCTATATTACATAAATTTTCACATACACAAAATGCCAATTCGCATATACTTACCACACTACTAGGTAATTTTACACTCTTTAATGTTGCATCACCCAAAAATGCTCCTCCACCAATTACTGTAACTCCATCCGGAATGATTGCTTTCCCTGCTTCATCTACTTGGCCACATAATAACTTTCCATTTACAACAACTAATGAATTTTCTTCTTTTTTTTGATTTAACCATTCAGTTCCCCAAAAAGCTCCCGTTCCTATCCTTATAACAGTAGAAGGAATCGATACTTTTTTCAAATTAGCACATTCATCAAAAGCTCCATTTCCTATATACAACAGTCCTTCTGGAATCTCTATATTTTCTAAACTATCGCAATACTCAAATGCATATGATCCAATGCTCTTAACACTTGCAGGAACAGTTATTTTTCTTAAACTCTTACATACAGAAAAACAATCCTTCCCTATTTCCTCAACCCCCTCATCAATTTGCACCTCTTCTAATTTAAAACACCTAGTAAACGCCCCATCTCCTATATTTTTTACATTCCCTGGAATAACAATGCTTTTCAAATCGCTACCAAAAAAAGCATCCGTTGCTATACTCTTAACCTCCGACGGAATAACTACATCAC
>JAGAOC010000047.1 GCA_017623935.1 Agathobacter sp.
ATTTCTGTAAATTTAGCAAATGCTTCTGGGAATTTCTCTTCCATCTGAGCGATTGGCATTGGTGTACGAACACCAGCAACTACGTCTTCACCCTGAGCGTTTGTTAAGAACTCACCCATGAGTTTCTTCTCACCTGTAGCTGGATCGCGAGTAAATGCAACACCTGTACCGGACTCATCATTTAAGTTACCGAATACCATTGGCATTACGTTAACTGCTGTTCCCCAAGAATATGGGATATCATTGTCACGACGGTATACGTTTGCACGTGGGTTGTCCCAAGAACGGAATACAGCCTGGATAGCTCCCATTAACTGAACCTTAGGATCTGTTGGGAAGTCTTCACCGATCTTAGCTTTGTATTCAGCTTTGAACTGACTAGCTAATTCTTTTAAGTCATCAGCTGTAAGGTCTACGTCCTGTGTAACACCTTTCTTTTCTTTCATTTCGTCGATAAGTTCTTCGAAGTATTTCTTACCAACTTCCATAACTACGTCAGAGTACATCTGAATGAATCTTCTGTAGCAGTCCCAAGCCCAACGAGCGTTTCCAGACTTCTCAGCCATTGTGTTAACAACGTCTTCGTTAAGACCTAAGTTAAGAATTGTATCCATCATACCAGGCATAGATGCTCTAGCACCTGAACGAACAGAAACAAGAAGTGGATTCTCTTTATCACCGAATTTCTTTTCTGTGATCTCTTCCATCTTTACGATGTACTCGTTGATCTGTCCCTGAATCTCATCGTTGATTTTACGACCATCTTCATAGTACTGAGTACAAGCTTCTGTTGTAATTGTGAATCCCTGTGGTACTACATCAGCACCGATGATTTTTGTCATTTCTGCTAAGTTAGCACCTTTTCCACCGAGTAACTCACGCATGTCTGCGTTACCCTCGCTGAACAAATAGACCCATTTCTTTGCCATTTGTCATTTCCTCCTAAAAAAATTATATTGGTTTATTGATATGTAGAGAGCCTGTCCCAAAGGGCAGAACTCTACAAATGCACCATGTAATGCGCTTATTGAAACGCACATGATTATTTTACCATATTTTTTGATATAAGCAACCACTTTTTCGTGAAAATGCTTCTCAAAAAAAAGCATTTTCTATGGACTTTTCTAATTAAAATGTAAACTTCTCTGCAAAATATGCATCTAATTCGTCAATTTTGATTCGTACCTGCTCCATAGTGTCACGGTCACGAACGGTAACTGCTCCATCCTCTTCGGAATCGAAATCATAGGTAACACAGAATGGTGTTCCGATCTCGTCCTGACGACGGTAACGTTTTCCAATAGTTCCTCTATCATCAAATTCACAGTTGTATTTCTTAGAAAGCTGTGCAAATACTTTCTCTGCACCTTCATTGAGCTTCTTGGATAATGGAAGCACACCGATCTTAACTGGTGCCAATACCGGATGGAAATGGAATACGGTACGAACGTCCGGTTTCTCTTCTGTTCCGATATTCTCTTCATCATATGCTGCACAAAGGAATGCTAATACCACACGGTCAGCTCCTAAAGAAGGCTCGATTACATATGGAACGTATTTCTCGCCCTTAGCATCATCAAAATAGCTCATATCCTGTCCAGATACATTCTGGTGCTGGGTCAGATCGTAGTCTGTTCTGTCTGCGATTCCCCATAATTCTCCCCATCCAAATGGGAATAAGAATTCAATATCTGTAGTTCCTTTAGAATAGAAGCAAAGTTCTTCTGGTGAATGATCACGCAGTCTCATTTCTTCTTCTTTGATTCCTAAGGATAATAACCAGTCACGGCAGAAGCCTCTCCAGTACTGGAACCATTCCAGATCAGTTCCTGGCTCACAGAAGAATTCTAATTCCATCTGCTCGAACTCTCTGGTACGGAAAGTAAAGTTACCAGGTGTGATCTCATTACGGAAAGATTTACCGATCTGTCCAATTCCAAATGGGATCTTCTTACGAGATGTTCTCTGAACATTCTTGAAGTTTACGAAAATACCCTGTGCAGTCTCAGGACGAAGATATACAGTATTCTTTGCATCTTCTGTTACACCCTGGAAAGTCTTGAACATCAGGTTGAACTGACGGATATCAGTGAAGTTGTGCTTTCCACAGCTTGGACATGGAATATTGTTCTCTTCGATGAAGTTCTTCATCTCTTCCTGAGTCCATCCATCTACAGAACCATTTAATTCAATATTATTCTCTGCTGCATAATCTTCGATGATCTTATCTGCACGGAAACGTTCTTTACATTCTTTACAATCCATCAGAGGGTCAGAAAATCCGCCTAAATGACCAGAAGCTACCCAAGTCTGTGGATTCATCAGGATCGCACAGTCCACACCAACGTTATATGGATTCTCCTGAACGAATTTCTGCCACCATGCTCTCTTTACATTATTTTTCAGCTCTACGCCAAGATTACCGTAATCCCAGGTATTTGCCAGTCCACCATAAATCTCTGAACCAGGATATACGAATCCTCTGGCTTTTGCCACCTGTACGATCTTGTCCATGCTCTTTTCCATAATTACATTCCTCACATTCTATTTTTCTTTGTAAATTACATAAGTGTAAATTTCATTCGTATTCTCATACTGTTCTTCTTCTTCCTCGCCGAAATCGAAGACAATACTCTCTTCACCTGTCAGAAGTTCATCATCGGAAACAGCCCCTTCTTCTTCTGTGCCCATTACTTCCAAAGCCTCAGTGCTCTCCTTGATCTCTTCTGTTCCCTCAGTGCTTTCCACACCTTCGGTACTTTCTTTATCCTCTGTAAAAATAGATAAAGTACTCTTATCTGTTAATTCTGCTGTTCCCGCAGAATAATACATGATCGTTCCATTAACATGAACTGCAGTCTCGCCCTGAACTACTACTACTTTCAAGGTGCCGTCCTCTGTAACATCTGTTCTAGAACTATAGCTTCCATCGGCTGCCTCAACAAAATTTCCTTCAAATGTGTATCCAGCTGCTAAAGCCTCTGCCACACTGCCAGAATAAAAAGTCTTCTCTGTAAATTTTGCATAATCTGTACCGGAAGCATAAGATAATGTCAGCTCTGCCACACCATCTTTTACTGTAAGGGAATCCAGCACTACGCTCTTCTCCCCATTCTCATCGTTATACTCAGAAATGATACCATTTATGTACTCTTCCAGTTCACCCTTATCATATGTATCTTCTGGAAAACTTTCAACATCCGTGGTAACTACATTTCCTTTCTTCTCTACAAAAATGGTATTTTCGGTGGCATGGTAATCCTTTCCACAACCTGTTAATCCCATCATGCACAGAAGAACCGCTCCAACAAGCAATTTTCCTTTTTTCATGTTATCCTCCTAAATTATTGACACAAAGTGTCTTTTTTCACTGAAATTCTTGAATGATCACCTTGCGATGCTCCAAAATTCCTAGTGAATAAAATAGAATCCATGACATTATACACTTTTTACGGCTTCATTTCAACCAGAACCCAAAGGATCTTTTATGGTTTTGAAAAATCAGCCCCTTCTTCCATGGTCTTTAATGCTTTAAACTCATGATGAATATACTGTTTTCCATATTCCTGCATGATACCTTCCAGCTCTCCTAAGACTTCTTCTGATACTGCAAAAGAGTATAGTTTTGCAATATCCACCGATACTATGTACTGCATGGTGTACCGGGTAGACTCTAGGATCCTTCTGGCTGGAACTAACTTTCCACAGGAAGCGCAGAACATTCCGCCCCGCTTTACAGAAAAAAATTCCAGTTCTTCTTTTTTTCTGCAGTGAAGGCAGGAAAACATGGATGGTCCCTCTCCATTAATGGTAAGGCCTCGAAGTTCAAAGACCAACTTCACCAGCCGATTATCTAGTGCCGGGCTCTCAAGCGCCCGCAGGGACTGATAAAGAAGCTTTAACATTTCTTTCTCATCATTATTCTCCTGGCAGAAATACTCTGCAAATTCCAGAAAATAAAATCCCAGATAAGCGGCATCCAAGTCCATGGTAAGACTTCTAAAATAATTCTGTATGGAAGCTCTGGATAAATTGTATGCACTTTTTCCTTCAAATAGTTCAAAATTCCCAAAGGAAAATGGATTGGTTCCTGCCAGAAGCTGACTGTTCGGACGTCTTGCTCCTCTGGCAAAAACCGTTATCTTCCCTCTTTCTTTTGTGAGGATGGTGATCCTTTTGTCATATTCCCCGATGGGCATTGCGGTCAGCACCATCCCTGTAAGTGTTACGGACTGTCCCATATCCTGTCTGTTCCTTCTGTTCTTTACTGCTTAAGGATTCACTGCTCTGGTTCCGGTAAGCCAGATAATCCGTAATTTTTCCTGTCTGCCAAAAATTTTCCCAGGTTTTCTCCATTGCAACTTCCTCCATATATCCTTTGGTCTGATATATATAGAATCTGCAATATGCCTTATCCTATTCCCGAGAAAAATTGGAAAGAATCAATTCTCGTCTTTATATCCGAAATTCTTGATCAAGAAATCACTGTCTCTCCAGTCTTTCTTTACCTTAACCCAAAGTTTTAAGTTAACCTTGGTATCTAACAGACGTTCCATTTCATATCGGGCATTAGAGCCGATCTTCTTTAACATAGCCCCCTGTTTTCCGATGATGATTCCTTTATGAGAATCCCTCTCACAGACGATGGTAGCTTCAATGTCGATCATACCGCCCCCTTTGCGCTCTTTCATGATATCGATAGAAACAGCGATTCCATGAGGCACCTCATCATTTAATGCATGAAGGGCTTTTTCCCGGATGATCTCTGCACAGATAGCTCGTTCCGGCTGATCTGTAATGGTATCTTCATCATAGAACTGTGGCCCATATGGAAGATATTTGAAAATGGAATCAATTACGTCATCCATGTTCTGTCCTCGAAGGGCTGAGGTAGGAATGATCTCCGCAAAATCATAGATCTTGCGGTAGGTATCAATATATTCTAACACTTTATCCTTTTCTACTGTATCCACCTTGTTAATGATCAAGATAACTGGTGTCTTTACCTTCTGAAGCTGCTTTGCAATGTGCTGTTCCCCGGCTCCGATAAAGTTCGTTGGCTCAACCAGCCACAGTACCACATCTACTTCATTTAAGGTCTTTTCTGCCACGTTTACCATATATTCTCCAAGTTTATTCTTGGCTTTATGAATTCCCGGAGTATCCAAAAAGACGATCTGACCTTTCTCCATATCTGTATAGACAGTCTGAATACGGTTTCTGGTAGTCTGAGGCTTGTTAGAAGTTATGGCGATCTTCTGTCCGATCAACCTGTTCATTAAAGTAGATTTTCCCACGTTTGGTCGTCCAATAATGGTTACAAATCCTGATTTAAAATTATTTATCATATGTTCTCCTATTCATTTAAACTGCAGATAGACTTAAACATTCCCTCTTCACTGCGGATAGACTGCTCATTTCCAATGACGCAGATCTCATAATCACTTAAGGCTGCTTCGATCGGAGCTGCTAACTTCCGAATGTTTTCATCTGTTGCATTTAAGATCTCATCTCTTTCTCTTTGTACATCTTCATAAGTCAGATGTTCCAGATAAGCTGCCATGGAACGGCTTCCTTTTGCTTCTGGATAAAGTGGAGTATCTAAGTTTCCAAAAGTACCGATGATGTACTTGGTCATAGTTCTCTCATCTCCAGAGAAGTTTCTTAAAAATTCTGGCACTCCCTCATACACCTGGTTAGTCTTTGCCAGATTTGGATCACGGTAAGAAGTAAAATAACACTCTCCTGTTCGTAAGAAACTTGACATACATCCGTAAGCTCCGCCCTTAACACGAACATGCAGCCATAGATATTCATAGCTTAAGAGCATTTTAAGGATCTTCATAGTTCCATTATAGGAATATCCATGTTTTACAAAGTTTCCGGTTCTGGAGACATACTGGATCTGAGATGCATCTGTAAATCCTTCATTCTTCACTTCCATGGTAGGCATTGTCTGTGGGCCTTTTTCACTGGACTTAGGCAATTTATTAAGAAATGCTTCTACAGAAGGGGCAGCTCTGTTATATGCCTCTTCCTTAGAAGTAAAGCTGATTGTCAATCTGTCTACAGCAAAGATCTGACGGATCAGCTGGTTTAATTTATCTACCACTTTCTGTGGATCAGTCTTCATGAGTTCATCTAATTCCTGAATCTTTCGATAGAAACCGATCCCTGAGGTATAATCCTGATAATATCCATAGACAGAAGTATAGGACCAGCCTCTCATAGCAGATACTACATGACCGGCACCACTTAAGGTATTCTGCAGTCTGGATCTTAACTGGGCAATGATCTGTCCCAAACGCTTAAGATCTGAGACCTTGGTAGTCTGTAAGATTTCATATACCAGATCCATGGCATTATCCAGATTCTCTTCTAACACTTTCATCCGGACATTATAACGTACATCCAGCTTACCAGGTTCTTTCACATCCGGATAGCAAGATATTCCACTGGTAATATCCCCTGTATAGATATTGATCTCATTGGCAAGTTCGGAAAAAGTATAGGACTCCGTGTCCATATATCCTAAAACAGCGCGGAGTACTCCAAAATATGGGATATCCTCTTCTGCCACATCATCTGCCTTAAATAAAAAGGTAATATAATCAATTCCATTCGTAGCAACTTCATGGCGAACTACAGGAACCTCTCCCAACTGCACCTCGATATTTGAAAATTCCAAGGCTTCCTTCTTCAGATCCTCTCTGGTCAACATTGGGATCTTTTCTAATTCTTCTTCTGGTGATGGCTCCATCTGATACTCGTGAAGATGTTTTGTCTCCGCGATCAGTGCTTCTATCTCTTCTTCGGAAAGGCTCTTCTTATATGCTTCTAACTTCTCCTGTAATCTCTGTTCATTTTCCTGATTCAGGTTCTTCTTCGGTGTTACTGCAATGATCGAACCATGTGTATTATTTGAAAGATACTCTTCTACTAATCCTTCAAAATATCCTGTAGAGATCTGTTCTTTTAAGAAGGCATAAGTATCCAAACATTCTATGTGTAAAAATGGTTTGTTCTCATCATAAAGCCAGCTATCCATACAGGACAGTCCATACAAAAGTCCCTTTGGATAATGACCACAATCCCCTTCACGGAATCGGAATTCTTCACTATTGATCCCTGCTAAGAGAGATTTCTGGTTTAGTCCATTCTTCACCAGATCCCGCAGTGTATCTTCGATGATGGATACAAATTTATCCTTATCTTCCAGATTTGCATTTTTGGCAGTGATGGAAAATGTTGGCTGATAGATTCCATTGGTGTATGAGCATGAAATATCTTTACCTACTCCAGCGTCAAGAAGTGCCTGACGAACTGGTGCTCCCGGCGCACTGACTAAGACATAATCTAAGATATCAAATGCCTGATAGAGCTTCTTATCCAGCACATCCCCAACTACTTTATTGTAGGAAAGATAAGTATTGTCTTTCTCAGATTCCGCATCTGTGATTGGATAATAGGTCACGACTTCTTTTACCTGGGAAAATGCTTCCTGCTTCTTAACTTCGGAGTCAACTTCCAGATAATCATATTTGGAGAGATATTCCTGATCCATCCAATTTAATCGCTCTTCTACATCCATATCTCCATAGAGATAGATATAAGAATTTGATGGATGATAATATTTATGATAAAACTCTAAATATGCCTCATAAGTAAGGGTTGGAATATAATCCGGATTGCCACCGGAGTCCTTGCTATAAGTATTGTCAGGGAAAAGGCTGGCAGAGATTGCCTGCTGCTGAATCTCTTCCGGTGCAGAATATGCCCCTTTCATTTCGTTATAAACAACACCATTAATGGTCAAAGGTGCATCCTTGTCCTCTAACTCGTAATGCCATCCTTCCTGTTTAAAGATCTCCTCATATTTGGTGATATTTGGATGGAACACTGCATCCAGATAAACATCCATCAGATTCTTGAAATCCTTGTCATTATAACTAGCCACCGGATACAGAGTCTTATCCGGATAAGTCATGGCATTTAAAAATGTATTCAACGAACCTTTTACTAACTCTACAAACGGATCTTTTACCGGGAATTTTTCTGAACCACAAAGGGTCGTATGCTCAATAATGTGTGGCACTCCGGTGTAATCCTCTGGTGGTGTACGGAATCCAATATAAAATACTTTATTGTCATCATTATTAGATACCACTGCAATCCTTGCCCCGGTCTTCTTATGACGGAGCAGGATTCCTTCTGATTCGATATCCTTTAGATCAGACTGCTCTATAACCTCATATGCAGATATATTTTCTAATTTCATATGCTCTGTTCCCCTCAAAAAATAATGTATTCTTTATTATATCTCAAATCCCTAAAAAATAAAATAGGTGTTTTGATTCTAATAATAAACAAAAGATCGCACTTCCCTAGTATCCAAAAAAAGAGCCACCGATCTGGTCTATTGACCAAACCGAAGGCTCTTCTGATAATTCATCAAATTATAAAACAATCGCTCCTGCTTATGCAAGACGGGTAACATTTGCAGCCTGAGGTCCTTTCTCCCCATTCACTACTTCAAACTCTACCTTTTCGCCATCTTTTAACTCTTTGAATCCATCCATGTTTAATGCTGAGAAATGAACAAATACTTCGTTGCCCTGTTCATCAGAAATGAATCCGTAACCTTTCTTTGCATTAAACCATTTAACTGTTCCCTGCTGCATAACTTAAATTCCTCCTAAAGTTCCTGTTTTTATAAGCAGTTGCTATAAGATGAGACTAGCACATCAGAGAAATTCTGTCAAACGATTTTTGACAAAATATTACATTTTATCGAAAATCTTTTATTTTTCCTGTGAAATATGCACATCTGTCTGTGGAAATGGAATAGAGATTCCCTTCTCATCAAAGGTAAGTTTGATGTTTTCGGTAATTCTTCTCTTTGCTCCCATGTAGTCAGAAGTCTTAACCCACACACTGATTCCCATGTTTACGCTGCTGTCAGCCAGCTCGTTTACATACACATCTTTAGCATCTTCTTTGAGGACTAATTCTTCTTTTGCAATGATATCACTGAGTACCTGTTTTACCAGAGCTAAATCTGCGTCATAGGATACACCAACCACCATATCCAGACGACGTTTCTCTAACTTTGTATTATTAGTAATACTGCTGTTAGATAAGGTTCCGTTTGGAATCATGATAACACGGTTGTCCGGTGTCACTAACTTAGTATAGAAAATGGAGATCTCGCTGACAGTTCCTTCCCGTCCGCTTCCATGTTCTACAATGTAATCCCCTACTACGAATGGTTTTAAGAGAAGGATCAGTACTCCACCTGCGAAGTTCGCAAGACTTCCCTGTAAAGCCAGACCGATGGCTACACCGGCAGATCCAAGAACTGCTACTACAGAACTGGTAGTCACACCGAACTGTCCTAAAATGATCATGACCAGTATAAAATACAGGGCATATTTGATCAATGAGCTTAAAAAGGAAATCACACCTGCTTCTAATTTTCCGGTTTTCTCCATGCTGGCTTTGATCTTCTTTACCAACCAGGAGATCAGTTTTAATCCTACTACAAGGATCAAAAGGGCGATCAAAACCTGTCCAACAAATCCCATGATACCTAAGATCACTGGTTTAATATAGGATTCGATCATATCTACATCAACACTAATATCTGCTAATATACTCATATATTATTCCTCCCAATCTAAATATCAATTTTCACTGGCATAAGTGCCTCTAAAATTCATGAATAAAAAGTCCACTGCGAAGTTTTGGCTCGAACCAAGTGGATTTCGGTGGCATCAAAAGTCCGGCATCTGCTACTGCAAATAATTCCTGAATAGAAGTTGGATACATGGCAAATGCCACTTTGCAATCCTCATTACAACGTTTTTCCAGTTCCTTTAAGCCTCGGATCCCTCCTACGAAATCAATTCGCTTGTCGGTCTTTGGATCTGTGATACCAAGGACTGGCTCTAACAGCAGATTCTGTAATACAGATACATCCAATCCTTCTACCGGATCATTTGGAATATCCTTCTCATGCATACTGCAACGATACCAGGTATCTCCTAAATACATGGAGAACTCGCCCTTCTTGTTAGGGGCAGCCTGTCCATTCATCCCTTCGGAAACAGCACCCTCTACTCCAGCGATTGCTTCTACTACGAACAATTCCTTCATTTTCTCTAAGAATTCTTCTTCTGAAAGTCCGTTTAAGTCCTTTACTACACGGTTATAATCCATGATCATCAGCTCTTCATCTGGGAATAATACAGAAAGGAAATAGTTAAATTCCTCTTCTCCTGTATATCCTGGATTCTCTTCCCGACGTTTCAGACCAACCTTCACTGCAGAAGCAGCTCTGTGATGTCCGTCTGCAATATAGATTTCCCCAATCTGGGAAAATGCAGTCTCTACTGCCAAAATATCTGCGGGATCACCGATCTTAAATACTCTGTGGCGGATTCCATCCTCTGCAGTAAAATCATATACTGCTTCTTTTTCTTTGTTCTTAGCCACCACATCGTTGATCACTGCATTTGCCCGGTATGCCAAAAAGATTGGGCCTGTCTGGGCACTGCAGGTATCTACGTGACGGATACGATCTAATTCCTTATCCGCTCTTGTATTCTCATGTTTTTTGATCACGCCCTCTGCATAATCATCAATAGATGCGCAGGCGGTAATTCCTGTCTGAACTCTTCCATTCATGGTCAGTTCATAAATATAATAGCTCTTCTCTTCATCTACGATAAAAGAGCCCTTCTCTTTCCACTCCTGAATCATGCTGGCTGCTTTTTCATAAACACAGTCCGCATAAATGTCAATATCCGGGGGAAACTGAGTTTCCGCCCGGTCTATTGCCAAAAATGATTCAGGGTTCTTCTTTACTACTTCCATTGCTTCACTGCGGTTATATACGTCATAAGGCAGTGCTGCAATTATGTCTGCTTTATCTGCTGCTGGACGCACACAGATAAATGGTAATATTTTTGCCATAATAACCCCTTTTAATCTAATTTATTTTACTACACGTACGCGAAGTACACCTTCAACTGCAGAGATCTTTGCTACAACTTCATCTGTAACTGAAGAATCTACGTCTAATAATGCATAAGAGTAATCTCCCTTTGCTTTATTGGTCATATCTGCTACGTTGATTCCTGCATCTCCTAAGATAGTTGTATACTGGCTGATCATACCAGATACGTTCTTATGTAAGATTCCGATACGTCCTGCTGTTGTACAAGCACCCATGTTACAGTTAGGGAAGTTTACGGAATTTACAATGTTACCATTCTCTAAGTAATCACGGATCTCACGAACTGCCATGATAGCACAGTTATCTTCTGACTCAGCTGTAGAAGCTCCAAGGTGAGGAGTTACAATACATCCTTTTGCACCAACAGTTGTTGTATTTGGGAAGTCAGATACATATTTTGCAACTTTTCCTGCAGCTAATGCATCAACCATAGCTTCTTCATCTACAAGAAGATCTCTTGCGAAGTTTAAAACGATGGCAGTAGATTTCATTTTAGAAATAGCTTCTGCATTGATCATTTTCTTTGTAGAATCTAACAGTGGAACGTGAACTGTGATGAAATCACATTCTCTGTAAATATCATCAATATTGCTGATGTGTTTTACGTTACGGGATAAGTTCCAAGCTGCATTTACAGAAATGTATGGATCATATCCGTATACATCCATTCCCATATGTACTGCCGCATTCGCAACTAAAACACCGATTGCACCTAAACCGATAACACCTAATTTTTTACCGGAGATCTCGATACCAGCGAAGTTCTTTTTCTGCTTCTCTGCTGTTTTTGCAATGTTCTCGTCATTCTGGTTCTCTAAACACCAGTCAATACCACCAACGATATCACGAGCTGCATATAACATTCCAGCGAATACTAACTCTTTTACGCCATTTGCGTTAGCACCAGGAGTGTTGAAAACTACGATACCCTGATCAGCACATTTCTCTAATGGAATGTTGTTTACACCGGCACCAGCTCTTGCTACTGCCAGTACAGAATCTCCTAATTCCATATCATGCATTGCTGCACTTCTTACTAATGCTGCGTCTGCGCCTTCGATAGAATCTACTTTCTGGTAATCATCAGAAAATAAGTCAAGACCTACACCAGCGATTGGATTTAAACAAGTATATTTGAACATTTCAAGTTACCTCTTTCTTCTATTTGCTTCTATATTGCTTCTATAATTACTTCAATTTGCTTCTGTTTTTCATGTTCATTCAGGCGGCCTATGGTAAGCCGCCTGTATGTATGATCTATGCGTTTTCTGCTTCAAATTTCTTCATGAAATCAACTAATGCGATAACGCCTTCCTTTGGCATAGCATTGTAGATAGATGCTCTCATTCCACCTACGCTTCTGTGTCCTTTTAAGTTCTCAAGACCAGCTGCTTTTGCTTCTTTAACGAATTTAGCATCTAAGTCTGCGTCACCTGTTACGAATGGAACGTTCATAAGAGAACGATCTTCTTTTCTTACAGTTCCTTTGAACATCTTGCTCTCATCAAGGAAATCATAGAGGATCTTAGCTTTCTCTTCGTTGCGTTTCTTCATCTCTTCCAGACCGCCCATGTTCTTTAACCATTTGAACACTTTACCGCAGATGTAAATGTTGTAGCATGGTGGTGTATTGTAAAGAGAATCGTTGTCTGCCTGAGTTTTGTATTTTAACATGGTTGGTGTTCCTGGAAGAACTTCATCAGAGATCAGGTCTTCACGGATGATCACGATAACCATACCTGCTGGTCCAACGTTCTTCTGTACTCCGCCGTAGATAATGCCGTATTTGCTTACATCTACTGGCTCAGAAAGGAAGCAGGAGGAAACATCAGATACTAATACTTTGCCTTTTGTATCTGGTAAAGTCTTGAATTTTGTTCCGTAAATTGTGTTGTTCTCACAGATATATACATAATCCATATCATCAGTGATCGGAAGATCAGAACAATCTGGGATATAAGAGAAAGTCTCATCTGCAGAAGATGCAAGTTCAACTGCTTCTCCGTACATTTTTGCTTCCTGGTATGCTTTCTTAGCCCACTGTCCTGTTACAACGTATCCGGCTTTTTTATTTTTCATCAGGTTCATTGGAACTGCTGCGAACTGCTGGGAAGCTACACCCTGTACGAAAGTACTTTGTAATTATCAGGGATGTTCATAAGATCTCTAAGATCTGCTTCAGCATCTTTGATGATATCATCGAATACTTTGGAACGGTGGCTCATTTCCATAACGGACATTCCACATCCCTTGTAATCCATCATTTCTGCTGCTGCTTCCTGTAATACTTCCTCTGGTAATACAGCTGGACCTGCTGAAAAGTTGTAAATTCTGCTCATTTTGTTTTTTCCTCCTAAACTCATTCCTATTCCTTGTTATTTAAATCTTTTTCATCAAAAGCTTCGTTAATTGGTGCTCCTGGTGCAACCATTGGCCATACCTTATCGTCAGAATCAATAATACAGTCTATGACGAAAGGTTTCTTACATTCCAAGGCTTCTGCAAAAGCCGCTTCAAATTCTTCACGGCTGGTTACTCGTCTCGCCTCGGCTCCCATTGCCTCTGAGAGTTTTACAAAATCCACACCATCATCTAAGATCGTTGCGGAATAATGCTCATTATAGAAAAGTGTCTGCCACTGACGAACCATTCCCAATACATGGTTATTGATAATAACCTCGATCAATGGGAGATTCTGTCTGGAAGCTGTTGCCAGCTCATTCATATTCATACGGAAACATCCGTCTCCTGCAATATTGATGACCTGTTTGTCCGGATTAGCTGTCTGAGCACCAATAGCTGCTCCTAAGCCATATCCCATAGTTCCCAGACCGCCGGATGTAAGTAAGGTTCTTGGCTCTTTGTATTTATAACACTGAGCTGCCCACATCTGATGCTGACCTACTTCTGTTACCATGATGGCGTCACCCTGTACCATTTCGTAGATCTTCTCAATGATATATGGACCGCTTAATCCGGTCTGCGGATATGTAAATGGATATTTCTCTTTGTAATGTTCTACATGAGCGATCCATTCTTTGTGACTCTGTGGCTCTAACATACCATTTACCCGCTGTAAGATCTCTTTGATATCTCCGATAACGCTGGCGTTAGCAATGATATTCTTATTGATCTCAGCCGGATCGATGTCAAACTGTAAGATCTTCGCCTGATGGGCAAAACGCTTTGCATTTCCCAGTACACGGTCTGAGAAACGAACACCAATGGCAATGAGAAGGTCACATTCACTCACTCCCAAGTTGGAAGCTTTTGTTCCATGCATACCTAACATTCCAGCGTACTGATCGGAAGTTCCGTCAAAAGCGCCTTTTCCCATTAAGGTGTCACAAACTGGTGCATTTACCAGCTCTACGAACTGTTTTAATTCTTCGCTGGCACCAGAGATAACTGCGCCGCCACCTACGAAAACAAATGGCTTCTTGGAAGCCTTTATCATCTTTACGGCTTTCTTAAGATCTTCTTCTGTAATGGTAGAAGAAATACGCGCCGGCATTTCTACTGCCTTTGTCTCAAATTCTACTGTTGCTGCTGTCACATCCTTCGGAATATCTACCAGAACCGGGCCTGGTCTGCCTTTTCTTGCGATGGTAAAGGCTCTGCGGATAGTATCAGCCAGCTTTGTTACGTCTTTTACAATGAAATTGTGTTTTGTGATCGGTGTTGTGATACCTGCAATATCGATCTCCTGGAAACTGTCTTTACCCAGAAGGGAAACTCCTACGTTACAGGTAATGGCAACGATCGGTACGGAATCCATGTATGCAGTAGCAATACCTGTTACCAGGTTAGTTGCTCCTGGTCCGCTGGTGGCTAAACATACACCGACTTTTCCGGTACTTCTTGCATATCCGTCTGCCGCATGAGAAGCACCCTGCTCATGGGAAGTCAGGACATGTTTGATCTCCGGATGTTTGTAAAGTTCATCATAAACATTCAGGATAGCACCGCCCGGATATCCGAAGACGGTGTCTACACCCTGTTCTTTTAAACATTCAATAATAACCTGTGATCCTGTTAACTCCATTATCTATAACCTCTAACTATTTGTTCTCTAAAATAGCTCCTCTGTTTCCAGAAGTAACTAAAGAAGCATATCTCTTTAAGTAACCTGTGTTGACCTTTGGCTCTCTTGGCTGCCATTTTGCTTTTCTGGCTGCTAATTCTTCATCAGAAACTGCCAGATCCAATGTCATTTCAGGAATATTGATCTTAATGATATCTCCCTCTTCTACTAAGGCGATCGGTCCACCTACTGCAGCTTCTGGAGATACGTGTCCGATAGAAGCTCCTCTGGAAGCTCCTGAGAAACGTCCGTCTGTGATCAGCGCTACTGAACTTCCTAATCCCATTCCTGCGATCGCTGAAGTAGGATTTAACATCTCTCTCATACCTGGGCCGCCTTTTGGTCCTTCATAACGGATCACTACAACGTCTCCTGCTACGATCTTGCCGCCTTTGATAGCTGCGATCGCATCTTCTTCACAATCAAATACTCTGGCTGGTCCTTCGTGAACCATCATTTCATCTACTACTGCAGAACGTTTTACAACGGATCCGTCTGGTGCAAGATTTCCTTTTAATACTGCAAGACCACCTGTCTTACTATATGGATTATCGATTGGACGGATAACTTCCGGATTCTTATTCACTGCATTTGCAATGTTCTCTCCTACTGTCTTACCTGTTACAGTCATACATTCTGTATTCAGCAGTCCGATATCAGCTAACTCTTTCATAACTGCATATACACCGCCGGCTTCGTTTAAGTCTTCCATATAGGTAGGACCTGCTGGAGCCAGGTGACAAAGGTTTGGAGTCTTCTCACTGATCGGATTTGCAAAAGCAATATCAAAATCAAAGCCTACTTCATGAGCGATAGCTGGTAAATGAAGCATAGAGTTTGTAGAACATCCTAATGCCATATCTACTGTTAATGCGTTCATGATCGCTTCTTTTGTCATAATATCTCTTGGGCGGATATTCTTATTGTACATATCCATTACTGCCATACCAGCGTGTTTTGCCAGTTTGATTCTCTCTGAGTAAACTGCTGGAATAGTTCCGTTTCCACCAAGTCCCATACCAAGAACTTCTGTTAAACAGTTCATGGAGTTTGCAGTATACATACCGGAGCAGGAACCGCAGGTAGGACAAGCCTTTGCTTCGTATTCTTTTACATCTTCTTCTGTCATAGTTCCAGCAGCATAAGAACCTACCGCCTCGAACATAGAAGAAAGACTAGTCTTATGACCTTTTACATGGCCAGCTAACATAGGTCCACCAGAAACAAATACAGTTGGTACATTGATTCTGGCTGCTGCCATTAACAGTCCTGGTACGTTCTTATCACAGTTTGGAACCATAACAAGAGCGTCAAACTGATGAGCCAGTGCCATACACTCAGTAGAGTCTGCGATCAGATCTCTTGTTACAAGAGAATATTTCATTCCTACGTGTCCCATAGCAATACCATCACATACAGCAATGGCAGGGAATACTACAGGCACACCGCCTGCTTCTGCAACTCCCAGTTTAACTGCATTTACGATCTTATCCAGATTCATATGTCCTGGAACGATCTCGTTATAGGAACTAACGATACCTACCATAGGTTTTTTCATTTCTTCTTCTGTAAAACCTAAGGCATTAAAAAGACTTCTATGTGGTGCCTGCTGCATACCAGCTTTTACATTATCACTCTTCATCTTGGTTTCCTCTCTTATTTTTGTATTATGTCAAATATGTATTATATCAAAATCTATGGGTTCTAAATGATATTCTAGTCTAAGACTATACTCTAGCAGAGATCAGATCTCCCATTTCTTTTGTTCCCACCTGAGAGATTCCCTCTGTGGATTCTCCTGCCTGTGGCATAATATCAATGGTACGATATCCTTCTTTTAATACCTGTTTTACTGCTGCTTCAATAGCGTCAGCCTCTTTATCCAGGTCAAAGGTATAACGTAACATCATAGCTGCACTTAAGATAGTGGCAATTGGATTAGCAATGCCTTTTCCAGCAATATCCGGTGCAGAACCGCCGCTTGGCTCATAGAGACCAAACTTGGTATCATTTAAGCTGGCAGATGATAACATTCCGATAGAACCGGTTACCATACTTGCCTCATCAGATAAGATATCACCAAACATATTCTCTGTCAAAATAACGTCGAACTGTTTTGGATCTTTTACTAACTGCATTGCACAGTTATCCACCAGCATATGCTCGTAAGATACTTCTGGATAATCTGCTGCTACTTCTTCTACGACTTTTCTCCAAAGTCTGGAAGAATCTAATACATTCGCCTTGTCTACAGAAGTTACTTTCTTTCTTCTCTTCATGGCAATATCAAAACCGCGTTTTGCGATTCTTCTGATCTCTTCTTCGTTATATGTAAGCATATCTGTAGCAGTCATAACGCCATCTACTTCTTCGGTCTTTCTCTCTCCGAAGTAAAGACCGCCAGTCAGCTCTCGCATGATCATCATGTCAAATCCACTGCCGATGATATCCTCTCTTAAAGGACAAGCAGCTTTTAATTCTTCATATAAGTAAGCAGGTCTTAAGTTTGCAAAAAGATTCAAGGACTTACGAAGTTTTAACAGTCCTGCTTCCGGACGAAGTTCTGGTGGTAACTTGTACCATGGAGAAGTAGAAGTATTTCCTCCAATTGAACCCATCAATACTGCATCGGAACTTTTTGCAGTTTCGATCGCTTCATCTGTTAAAGGAACTCCTGTTGCGTCAATGGAGCATCCTCCCATTAAAATATCTGTATAACAAAAGCTGTGTCCGTATTTTGCTCCTACAGCGTCTAATACTTTCTTTGCTTCCGCAACGACTTCCGGACCAATTCCATCACCGGAAATCACACCAATCTTACATTCCATGGTCTATCCCCTTTTCTATAAAAGTTTATTTATACTATCATATAGCAAGAAGGTTTGTTTTTCAATAAAAGAAACTATTTAACTTTTTCATAGACTATATAACCGTATGTTATATTATTTTTATTTTTTATTCCAAAATTTTATAATGGATTCTTATATGCCGGTACAGCGTACTGTGGAAGTCCATTCTCGTATGGTACCTGACACTCGCCCTGGATCAGTGGCATTGCATAAGCAAGGTATTCCTCTGCAATGTTGGTACCATTATCTGTGATCCACTCTTCTGGGAATTTCTTCTCCTGGTTGCAGACTTCTGTTACATCCACTAATGCCATATCTAACTTATATTCATCAGAATTCTCATCTCTGACAAGAGCAGCCATCTTACCTGTTTCTCCGTTAAGAGCACTCTTCACACCGAATCTTCCAGCCATCTCTGCTTCTGTAATATCACTTAAGGAAGCCAGGTTTGCTGAACAACGCTGGGAAAGGTTGAACTCGATGGAACGGCATTTACAACCGATCTTGTCTTTTACCAGACGCTCTAAGACTTTTCCGCAGCCTGCTAACATCTTATGACCAAAACCATCTACTGCTACGTCGTCACCGTATTCACAGATGAAAACGCCTTCTTTATCAGAAATTCCTTCTGATACACAAACAACAACAGAGTTCTGTACAGTAAGGGCTTTTTTCACATCTTCAATAAACTGATCTACGTCGAAATCTCCCTCTGGAAGATAAACTAACATAGGGTTCTTATCGTAATCAGTTCTGGCAAGAACACTTCCTGCAGTTACCCAGCCTGCGTGTCTTCCCATTAATTCAACGATGGTAACTACCGGCATATCATATACTCCGGCATCTAAGATGATCTCTCTTAAGGTTGTTGCAATATATTTGATTGTTGAACCATATCCTGGAGTGTGATCTGTCATAACAAGATCGTTATCAATGGTCTTTGGTACTCCGATGAAACGAATGGAAGAGCCGATCTTTGCTGCATAAGTGCTTAACTTAGCAACAGTATCCATGGAATCATTTCCTCCGATATAAACAAAGGCACCAATATCGTATTTCTCTAATTTCTCAAAGATCTGTCCGTACACTTCTTCTTCCAGACTCTCTGGCAGTTTGAAACGACAGCTTCCTAAGAAAGAAGATGGAGTATTCTTCATGTAAGAAATCTCATACTTCTTAGCATATTTTGTCAGATCGATAATGTTGTCCTGCAAAAATCCTTCAATACCATTTACCATTCCATACACATGACCAATCTCCTCTGAATGGTCAAAAGCCTCAGCAATTACGCCGTATAAAGAGGCATTGATCGCTGATGTAGGTCCTCCTGATTGTCCAACAATGATATTCTTCATTTTATCATCCTCCCTGAATTTATCCTTTTAACAGGCATGGCTATTATAATGGAAGAAGTCAAAAAAAGCAAGGGACATTCCCCTCTATCCCTTCAACATCTTCCAAATTCCTGTAATTTTCAACAATTTTACCAATGATCTTTTGACAGAAAATCCAGGTTTTGCCAATTTTTCTACCAATTCCTTAAAAGATATTCTGCCCAGATCTTCAAAAAACTTGCTTCGATCTCTATGTGGTCTTGCAGATCGTTCCATAGAAGGGTTCGTCTGGGGAACCACCTGATAATCCACTTCTTCTATTAAAATATCCTTCCGAATGGCTTCTAAGAGGTTCTCGCCCTTCTTAGAATGGATCATCAACAGAGAGGTTCCTGTATCATCATCCATATGAGGTAAAATGTTCTCACAGCCCCAGAAATCCGCCACCGTCACATCACTGACCCGGTTGGCGTTCTTGAACTTACAGGCATAACAGGAAGGTCGTAAGCAGATGTCCTGTAAAAATGCCCGCATATAAAGGTCTTCTTCAAAATTTTTTCGATAAGTTTCGCCATTGGAAAAAGAAAATACTATTTCATATTTTTTCCAACTGTTGTCTTTATTGCGAAAAGATATCTCTTGTACTGCTGCCCCAGCCTCTTTTTCCTGCTCTTTTACATACTGCTGCCAGACTTTCTCAGACGGGACACCATGACAGATGATATCCATGGTAAATAAGTTTTCCTCTCCCCTGCCTAAATATGCCTTCAAACCTTCAATCTGGCAAGGGGTTCCTGTAAATAGAACTTTTCTGCCCTGAGCAAGATATTCTTTTGCCTTACGATAGCAGTCTCCAATATGACTCTGGACATACTTACTGCCCCGAAGCCGGTAAAGTTCCTTCGGATCTTCTACAGCTATATGCACAACCTGTCTGCAATCCTCTGTCATGACCGCTCCAAAGACAACGCCTTTTTCTTCCAGCACCATTTTCGCCAAAAGAGTGAAGATTCCCCCTGAGGAGCTGGTTCTTACAATCTCTTTATCCTTATTCTTTGCCGCGTAGGTCTTCGGATACGCAGAAACTAGCTTCTTGACATTTTCCTGCTCTTTTAGGTGGCTTTCCGGCACCTTTGAGCTGTTTCCCTGCTCCTTTTGGCGACTTTCCTGCTCCTTTTGGCGACTTTCCTGCTCCTTTATGACCGGACAGGCCTTCTCACAAAGCCCGCAATCCACACAAGCGGATTTTTCTACTACCGGATACAAAAATCCTTCCGAATCCATTTCCATATGAATACACTGCTTGGGACAGATGTTTACACAGGAGGCGCAGCCACAACAATCTTCTTTTTTTGTTATCTTAATCATGTTTTCCTGCCCCCGTCAGTCTTCGCACCGGCTGTAAGATCAGATTCTTTTCAAAATCATTCATTCCAAACAGCCACATGGAGATCACATAGACTACTGCATAGATACATACCCATAAAGCAAAGGTAAGGATTCCTCCAAAAGTCACAAACTTCATGATCAACGCCCCTGCAATGATAGGCAAGATCATGCCTTTTCCCAGCGACAATATGCTTTTCCAGAAAGCGATCATATTAATTCCAATGGCTTTGTGATAATAAAAGTTCATAATAAGACCATTAGCGATCAAAAGACTTGCTGCAGTTCCAAGGGCACAACCTACTGCTCCATAGGCTTTTCCTAATGGAATACTGACTAGTGTATTTGCCAACGCCATAAAAAAGTAGATCACAGACCGTACCTTATGCTTGTTGACTGCCCTCTGGATCTCAATTCCGATATTTTGGATCAATGGGATCGTAGCCGGCAGGATCAAAAGCAATGCCACCGGGTACGCCTGGGCATACTCTGCGGTGGTATAGATATCCGTGATAAAAAATTCTCCAAATACCACAAATCCCGATACGATCAGAAACAGCACCAGACTTTGTATCCTTCCTACTTTGATAAAAAGCCCTGTAAATTCCTCTTTCATAGTCTTTCCATTCTCTGCGGCGATCCGGTTCACCCTAGGCGCAAACACCGATGAAATGGAGGTTGAAAATAAGATATATAAGGAGTTGATCTGGGCTCCTACGCCATACACTGCCACAGCAACCGTCCCTGACACTCTCCCCAAAATAAACTTATCCACAGACCAATTGATCTGGTCGATGATCATATTTAAAAACAGAAAGAAACTGAATCCGCCAATCTCTTTTAACAGTCCCTTGTCAAAATAGCCAAAATCAAACTTCACATGAAGTTTCTTAATACAATACCAGAGATTTACCACTAATTTCAAAAAAGTAATGATCGTAGTAACTGCTACCAGCATAACCGATCCATGCCCCATGATCAAAAGAGGCAAACAGATCAGAGGATTAAATATGATTCCCGCCAAGGTCAACAACCGCTGGAATAAGAATCTCTCATAGGCACTTACAATAGATTCCATAAGAGACACTGGAAAGGTCAGCGCCACATTGACCACCAGAAAACGCATAAGGATCTGGGCTTTCTGCAATTCCTCCGAAGTCAGATTACTTCCGAACAACTGAGTAGTAAAACAGGATAAGATCATGCCACAGACTAAGGCAGCCACACTCATGATGGCAAATAAGATGACAAACATCCCATTTAACCGGGCAACACCCTTTTCATCCTTTTTCTCCCTATAACGGGAATAAAACCTTAGATAGGATCCATTAAATCCCAGAGAAAACAGACTCAGATAGCTGACCACACTGCCTACTAAGGTATATAATCCATATTCACTTTGTCCTAAAAGCTGAATCATGACCGGGGTATACACCAGCTGAATGATCATATTAAATCCTGTTGAGATATAGGACAGGATCACTCCTGATTTCAACTGATCGATACCGGTCTTATGGTTGGCTGGTCTCATGTTGATCTCTTCTTTCTATTACTTCCTGTAGCTTTCTTATGACCCTCTCTCGTTCCTCTGCCCGAATCTCATCACTAGCTAAGAACCGCTCTTCTTCTATCTGCTCCAGACAAAGAGGCTCCCCGTTTTTTTGAATCCTATCGAGAAGATCAAACCGGGACAGCAGGGTCTCCATACGAGTAAACATATTTTTCAAAACAGGATCTTCTCTCTCAAATACCACAAAATCCTTGTGATAGATAATAGAAAAGACTGTACAATGAAATGAATCCGTCAGGATCAGACTGGAATTCTTTATCATCCAGATAAATTCTGATGGATCTACCAGAAAATGCTCTGGGAAGTTTTTGTCATTTAGTACAACACATTTCATCCCATAGGCTTTTTCGTATATTTTCGTAATATCCTCTGGCACATTTCCCAGGAAAAGACATAGGATATAGGAATCCGGCACCTGACACTTTGGCACCTGCTCAATCTCATCCCACTCTTCCCGGGTAAGGAGCAGTGTAGGATCCAAATATACATCCGGGCGTCTTCCGGTGGCTTTCTCGATCAGATCCGCTGCCGACTCCTCTCTGACGGAAATGTATTTCATCTGGTTCCAATATTTTGTATATCTCTCCTGTATCTCCCCCGAAAGCTCTGTATAGCCGATACTGGCCGATAATGCGATCCTTTTCTCCGGCACTGTAAAATCCGCAAAAAAATAATCAAGCCCAGCAAAATCCGGATTCCAGATCTGATCACTCCCCACTAGAACATAAGGATTTCCTTTTATCTTCCGAGAAAGTTCTTTTGACGTATGAACGTAGATCGCTCTATTATCCATGTATCGCTCTGAAAATTCCTGAAAGAGCCGATCTTTCCTGTCATCTAAGGCATTGCGCTTTTCATGGATAAGGTCGCTTACTTTCTTTAAGACCCAGATCGGGAGCAGACGCTTTATGGATTTTTTCACCAAACTCTTATCATATTGCAGGAAATTATAGACCACCAGGTTCTCTGGCTCCATGGAAATGCTCTTAAGTAAATGATTGACTGCATAATTCTGCAGGCGATTTCCATAATTTGTACTTGTGATCGTAAGAATTAATAGCTTCATTCTTTTTTTCCTTTTAATCTCTTATATATAAATCCGCCTAATTGCGGGAAAATGCACCAAATAACTGACGAGACCTTTGTAATCATTGTACAAGAAGAACTTAACAGATCCATCAGACAATTCCTCGCTTCTTTTAACAAAAACTCATACCAATCTGCTTCTACACAATCATAAATTTTCATAAGTTTTAATCCATTTAAGCAGACACAGCAATACCAGGCGTTGACTTTACGCTGAAATCTCTTAGGATAATCCTCAAAAATTTCTTTTACCCTTTTGGCAGCCTGCACTTCTGTTTTCTTTTTCCAGTCATAAGTTCCATGAGAGGCTGAATCTGCGTATAAGATATACACATATCGCTTTTCTCGGATATAGGCAATCTTTTCACATCGATTCAAAACTTCTGCAAAAAACAGGCTGTCTTCCGCCAGATAAATATCCTTGCAAAAAATAAGCCCTTCTACGATCCTGCGCTCATACAATGCCCCCCAGACCACTTTATGGGCATAAGGTTTGGTGTAATCGTACTGCCCCATGTTTATCACTATCGGTTCAGATTCTTTATCGAAACAGTACTCCTTTATTTCCTCACTTCGGCAGTTAAATGGATCACACACTGCCAATGGAACCTGAGCCTTTACTAAGGCATAATACAACCGTTCCACATATCGAAGATCCAGCAGATCATCCCCATCCACAAAGGTCAGATATTCCCCTTTAAATCGGGACAATCCCAGATTTCTAGCTTCCGATACCCCTTTGTTTTCCTGATGAAACACATGAAAACGGTCATCTTTTTTCGCATATTCATCTGCGATCTGCCCACTATCATCAGTGGAACCATCATCGATCAAAAGTATCTCCAAGTTATGATAGGTCTGGTCTTTTACACTTTCCAGACAACGAACCAGATATCCGGAACAATTATAAATGGGTATAATAATTGAAATTAATGGCTTTTCCATGTCCTGATCTCCTATTTTTCTAAAAATATCCATTTAATTATCATAAACACCGGATTGGTCATTATGATCCCTGCCAACTTTGTAAGATCAATTTCATAAGAAATACTATACAACCATTTCACAATTCCTATATAAGATAATAGATACAACCATTTTACATTTATCTTTTTGCTATAGAACAATTCAAACAACAATACCGGGCTTCCTAAGATAAAGGCTGAATAAAAGCGATTATACGCCGGGGTTTCTACCGGAATACAACCAAGACTTAAAGCTCCTATCATTAAGATATAATTAGAAAAATCTGGATGAACAGCCAGATTACTCCTACCTTTTTGATTGTATCGTTGTACCAAATACGTCACAACGATCGCGGTTATTACAAAAAGATAAAAGATCTTAATTGCCTGGGAAGTAAAACTTTGATTCAACTGGCTTGCCCATTCTGTTGCCACCATTCCATTAAAATATTGATAAGCTTTATAAATGATTCCACTGATAATATCAAATACGATATTTCCGCCAATTCCTCCTAATTGCTGATATAGCAGGTTAATGATATTCCCAGCCAACAAAAATCCTATTAAAAATTGCCAGAAACAGCGTCGGATCACAGGCAAGAGAAGTAGTACCAGCACTAGCACAATTGCCGTGGAGTGAATAAAGATCCCCATTATGATAAGAAAAAAAGCAAGAAGCTTCTGCCTGTTCTCTACTCTCCATTTAAAGAAAGCCAGGATCACAATTGCAAAAGCACAAATATTTCTAACATAGTTGACAACAATAGTCAAATCTAAAGCACAGATCAAAAGCATCAGCTGCCAATGTATGACCTTCTCCATTCCTCCTGAATATGCCATATATCCGGCAATATAGGCGCCCGTGTAATATACAACAAAAGTGGAGATAGCCGGTATTAACTGATAATCCCCTATCTGAGCTATCAGCCAAAACCAAATGTCCTTCACAAAAAGCCTTTCTGTATCTGCAATCATTACCGATAGCAATGTCTTCCCCTGCATTTTTCCTGCTTCTGCTATATATCGAGTCAGATCACTCTCGATAATTGGAACATAGTTATAAGCAATCGCTCCAAAGAAAGCCGCAAAAAGAAAGGCATAGAGTTTCCAATGCCGGATATCCTGCCTCATGCCCTTAAAAGCAGTTGGCAATGCAAATATTGGACAAATGATACTTAATATAACCCAAGCCGCCATTTATGCTCCTTTCTTCGACTTTAACTTTTTCAATATGTTCCAAAGTATTTTATACCCCACCGGAACATATATCATCATCAGATATCTAAATTTTTGTACTATACTGATCTTTCTATTTTTGATCATGTCTTTCTGACAAGAAAATAACTTCTTTCTAATTGGTCTTACGATCTTGCAATATTCTTTTTCTGAAAAAGCATGAACAAACACTTCATTCGCAGAAAAAAAGTATCTTTGAACTGCCGCCTTATGCAGACTCGGATACTTACTTTCATAAAACTTCAAAAGTTCTTCTGCTCCCACCATTACATCCATTACTTTTGGATTCCAGGAACTATTCCGGATACTGCCCTGCCTTTGTATGTAATGATAAAAAACCTTGTCTAAATATGCAATCTTTTTTCCACAGGCAATTAACTGATAGACGGTTGCCAGATCTTCATATAAACGCCCCTTCGGAAAAGAAATCTCCCTACAGTAGGACGTTGGATACATTTTTCCCCAGGCACTAGTTCCGAACTCTTTCTCATAACACATCACTTCTAATGCCTTTTCTGCCGTAAGTTCACTGACTTGAATCCTTGTCCTTTGCTTCTCTAAGATTTTTTCTTCGCTTTCCTTTTCTTCCAAATGACGTCCAATTACAATATCTGCTCCAGTCTGTTCATGACTGCTCCAGAATTGTTCCAACATGTCTTCTTCCACATAATCATCCGAATCAACAAAGACCACAAACTCCCCCTTCGCCTTAGAAACGCCATAATTTCTGGCATCGGAGAGTCCACCATTATCTTTGTCAAAAAGTGTTATACATTCATATTGTCTTTCATTTTTTAAACAGATCTCTCTGCTATTATCGGTAGAACCATCGTTGATCAATAAAATCTCATACTCACGAAAAGTCTGATGTACCAAGGAATCTATGCATTTTTCCAGATATGGCTCTACATTATATACCGGTACGATCACTGAGATTTTAACACTTTCCATTTTAAACTCCCTATTCTCCCTCTCTTACATCAGTTCCATATACTTTTCTTCCAGATTTCTTACTGCATAAAATATATCATATTCTTCCGGAAAATCCATGTTCTCCACAGTTTTTTTTGTATCCGCTTCTCTGATCGCCTCTGCCCAGACCTTCCCTCCTTGACGGATGGAAAGAAATGTTATATTTCCTGAAATATCTGTTTCTTTTGTAATAGAATCAGACAGAAAACATGGCAATCCTCCTGCCTGAGCCTCAATAGCTACCACAGGAAGCCCTTCAAAAAAACTCGGTAACAAAAAGAAATCCATGGCAGAATACCACTGTGCCACTTCTTTTTGTATCCCAAGAAAAATAACCTTATCTTCCAAGAATAGATCTTTTGCCCTGTTCTGCATTTCTGCCCGAAAACTTCCGTCACCAAGAAGAAGCAGCTTGTATTTTGATCCTACTACACTTAACTCCTTTAAGATCTCTAGTAAGAACAACGGATTTTTTTGTTCTTCTAATCTACCAACAAATCCTAACAGGGTCTCATTTTCTTGTATATTAAGCTGTTTTCGTAAAAGTTCCCGGTCATGATCATTCCTACTGTACTTTTCTCTATCTATGGCATTGCAGACAATATCCTTAGACGGAAAACGATCTCCCCACATCCAATTTCCGGCATTTTGTCCACACGCCCATTTATATTCTGCAATCTTCCTTAAGATCGGTCTATTCACATGATGAAGGAGTCTTCGCAGCGTCCCTGCAGGGATTCCACTATTGTGACAATGCACGATAACTTTTCCCTTTTTCTTCTTATGTGCAATTAACACAGGAAGAATGTTTGCCGCAGACAAAAGATTGATATGTATCAGATCATAAGACTCCGATTCTAACACTCTACTAAATTCCTTTAAAAAAAGAAATGGATGTTTTTTAAACCTTAAAAACTTCCATATTTTTCCACCCAATCCTGAAATTTCTTCTTCAAAAGCCAATCCTTCTCCATAAATATCTGCAAAATCAAACTGAAACTTCTCCCGATCTATGTGACGGTAATAATTCATAATGCAATTTTCGATTCCGCCAGGATTAGGCCCTAACCCCACTTGCAACACTCGTATCATAACGTCTTATATATATTCCTGTATTTCCTCAGATTTAAAAAAGTATACCACATCATATAATAAAGGCTCCCAAAAACGTTAATTCCCATATATCGATATACTCGAAACTGCATCTTTGCCGCCTTCCATTTATTACCTGATTTTGATCCTGTTGAAACCCGATAGATCAATAATGGGTCATTGATCCCATAGGCCATTTCTCCTCCAGAAAGAATCCGAAGCCATACTGAATAATCCTCATGAAGATGATCCCCCGGCATTTGATATTGCAAAAGTAATTCTTTTTGAACTACCACAGAGGAACAAGAAATTATATTCTGTTTTAACAATCTTCTAAACATTACTTTTTCTGGCACTTCTAGGATATACTCTGCTCTTTTTCCTTGTTCATTGATAAAAGCTGAACCTGTAAAGACCAACCGGGCTTTATCCTCTTTTTCCAGAAAATCCATCTGTTTACCTAACTTTTCCGGCTCCCATAGATCATCACTATCCAAAAAAGCGACCCAATGTCCTTTCGCCTCATGAATTCCCCGATTACGACTTTGGGATACTCCTACATTCTTATCATTTACAATAAGACGGATTTTTTCTCCGTCTGCATATTTATGAGCAATTTCTCTTGTCGAATCTGATGATGCATCATCTATGATCAAAAGTTCCCAGTTTTCATAGGTCTGTTTTATCACACTATTGATGGAACTTTCCATATAATTCTCCGAATTATAAGCCGGCATAATAATTGAAACTAATGGCTTTTCTCTCATTCTTCCTGCTCGTCCTCCCTAAGACTGGCTATGATCTGTCCCTCTTCGATCCCTTCTGTACTATCCGGAATAAAAAGGATCTTTACCGTTGCAAACATGATCCGCAGATCCTCCCACAGACTTGGTTTTGCCAAATACATCAGATCCATCTGGAGCTTATCATATGGCGAGGTATTATATTTGCCATATACCTGAGCATATCCTGTAAGTCCAGCCTTCGCCTGAAGACGCAGAGAAAATTCCGGCAATTCCTTTTCGTACTCTCTGGCAATCTCCGGCCGTTCTGGTCTTGGCCCTACCACAGACATCTCACCTTTTAGAATGTTAATGAACTGAGGCAGTTCATCAATCCTAGTCTTACGGATCACCTTTCCAACCGGTGTGATCCGAGAGTCGTTTTCCCCGGTAGAAAGCCGGGCAACTCCATCTTGTTCTGCATCCACCGCCATACTGCGGAATTTCAGTACATAGAATTCTTTTCCATCCTTAGTCAGACGACATTGTTTATAAAAAACCGGGCCTCTGTCATAGATCTTAATGGCAATTGCCGTTAATAACATGATCGGCGAAAATATGACAAGCGCTACGCCGGATACTATAATATCGATCACTCTCTTTACCAGTACAAATTCTACCGGAGGATGATACCGCTGTACCTGCAGGATCGGAAGATGAAACATATGCATATATTTGGCACTGCTCATAAGCAGATCTCCCACCCTTGGGATCACATAGGCACTGATATTATGCTTCACGCAATACTTTAAGATCACATTTCGCTCGTGGCTGCTTACCCCACACAAAAAGACCGCTTCCATATGATCTAACACATTCTGCTCTGATTCAATACATTCCGAAGCACTGACAATACGTTCTACTTTAAATTTCACATCCAGACCATATTCGGATATCAGCTGCTCCATGCCTTTTCTCATGCCATAGATAATGGCAGTCTGCTTCGGTGGGAACTGCTTAAAATACCACTTATGAGAAAACAAAGACCACAGTGTTCCGATGAATATCTGTGCCATATAAGTAAGCAATAATGGCCAGACTGCCGGCAGATGCTTGGTCAAAAGCCAGCAGACAATATACATGATACCATCTGTCAAAAAGGCTGCTAGTGCCTGACTGTATATCATTTCAGAAATTCTCTTGATAGAGATAAGAAGAGCATCATATACATCTGTATAGATCGCATATAATATCAAAAACAATGCAATGATCAGATAATTGCCCTTGGCATAATAAGGCGCCCAGGTTCGTTCTGCATAATAGCCCATCCAAACCACCGCAAATGTTCCTGTTATTAAAGCTACATTTAACATCTTTATTAACTTTAAAACTAGATCATGAAAACGATTACTCACAGTTCTTTTGTTCCTTACTTCTTTCATCCTATCCGTTTGCTATACCTCGGCAAAAAAGGGACTGTCCTTGGACAATCCCTTTCCATTTGGATCATTATTTGCTTTCTAATGTCTCCGGCTTCTCTACCTCAACAATAGCTGCTTTCTGCATTGGAATACGGCAGTTCTTATTATTACCGAACTCTACGATTACCATATCATCCTGGATATCAATCACGGTTCCATAAAAACCGCTGGTAGTAAGGATTGTATCTCCTGCTGCTAATTCACTGAGCATTAAGTCTTTCTTCTTCTGTTCCTTCTTCTGAGGACGAATCATTAAGAAATACATAACTCCGAATAATACTACCATCCAGATGATCATTCCAATAAGGCCACCTGTTGAATCTGTAGTCTGTTCTGCTAAAATTGAAAACATGAAGTTGTTCCTCCTGAAAAATAAATACTATTGTTATTTTACACAAACGGGTAAAATAGGGCAAGCCCTTTTCCTATATTTTAATTTTTTTTAATTTTTTTGACTCATTCCATATAATTTCTCTTCTTTGTAAGAATGGAATCTGCCTTCATCTAAGGCATCCCTGATCTCTTCCATCATAGTATTATAGAAATAAAGATTATGAAGAACGCAAAGCCGCATTCCTAACATTTCTTTTGCTTTTAACAGATGGCGGATATATGCCCTGCTATAGGTTCTACAAGCTGGGCAGTTACAGCCTTCTTCGATCGGACGCATATCTTTTTCGAATTTCTGGTTGAAAAGGTTCAACTTACCCTGATTGGTATATACATGACCGTGACGTCCGTTTCTGCTTGGATATACGCAGTCAAAGAAATCTACACCTCGTTCTACGCCTTCTAAGATATTTGCCGGGGTTCCTACTCCCATGAGATAAGTCGGCTTATCCACTGGCAGATGTGGAACGGTCTCATCCAAAATGTGATACATTTCTTCATGAGTCTCTCCTACGGCTAATCCTCCAATGGCATATCCATCTAAATCCATCTCTGTGATCCGCTTCGCATGATCGATACGGATATCATCAAAAATAGCTCCCTGGTTGATTCCAAACAACAGCTGTTCTTTATTTACGGTATCTTCCAGACTATTCAGTCTTGCCATTTCTTTCTTACAACGCTCTAACCATCTCGTAGTACGGTTTACAGAATCGGTAACATATTTCCGATCTGCCACACTGGATGGACATTCATCAAAAGCCATTGCAATGGTAGATCCTAAATTAGACTGGATCTGCATACTCTCTTCCGGTCCCATAAAGATCTTCGCACCATCAATGTGGGAATTAAAGTATACTCCTTCTTCTTTGATCTTCCGAAGACCAGCCAGAGAAAACACCTGAAATCCGCCGGAATCCGTAAGGATCGGTCTGTCCCACACCATGAATTTATGAAGACCGCCCACTTCTTTAATGAGCTTGTCTCCGGTTCTTACATGAAGGTGATAGGTATTAGATAACTGTACCTGACATTTGATGTCTTTGAGATCATCGGTAGAAACCGCCCCTTTGATCGCGGCAACTGTTCCAACATTCATAAATACCGGTGTCTGGATATCTCCATGTACCGTGTGAAATGTCCCCCTTTTTGCCCTGCCTTCCTGTTTCAGTAATTCATATTTTGCCATAAAAATTCAAAACTCTCTTTCTAATTGTTGCATTCTTCTTTCAGTCTACGCATTAAGATTCCGTTTGGAAGCAATGTGGAGTCAATGTAATGTCTCTCAAAAAGGATCTCTCCTTTCATTGGTACTTCCACATCTTCCTCTGAACAGTTAATGATGATCTCCACCTTATTATCCAACCAGCCTACTTTCTGGAACTGGATCACTCTCGGATACTTCGCAAATTCATTCGGGAAGTGGAAATTACGACTCTTTAACAGTGGTTCGTTAATTCTAAGATGGATCAGATCAGATACTTTCTGAATACGTTCCTTATATTTGCCCGCTTCGATCTCTCCCCATGGCATACATCTTCTGCAGTCAGGGTCATAACCACCTTCCATTGCGATCTCTGTACCATAATAGATACAAGGGCTGCCTGGCATAGAGAATAAAACTGCCAACTGAGCAAAATATTCATCCAGATTCTTCACATCTGTACGAAGTCTCTTAGTATCATGAGAATCTAACAGATTAAACAGCACGTCATTTGTCTGCTGCATATAGCTGGTATAGCAACGATTAATGGTATATTCCAAATCTTCATTGGTCAGACTCTTATCGATCCAGAAATCCTTAATACTCTGTCCTAAAGGATAGTTCATAACTGCATCGAACTCATCTCCTCTAAGCCATGGCAGTGCATTGTGCCAGATCTCACCTAAAATATAGATATCAGGATTGATCTCTTTGATCCTTGTACGAAGTTCTTTACAGAAACGATGGGAAAGCTCATTTGCCACATCCAGACGGATTCCATCAATCTGGTATTTTTCAACCCATCCCACACAGATATCGATAAAATACTTCCGAACCACTGGGTTGTTGGTATTTAACTTCGGCATCCAGTCAAAAAAGCCAAAGGTATAGATCTGTTTCTTCTTAGAAGCCTTACCTCTCTTATCCAGAGGCCATTGATTGATCATAAACCAGTCAAAATATTCAGATTCCGGTCCTTTTTCCAGAACATCCTGCCATGGTCCAAAGAAATAACCACAGTGGTTAAATACTCCGTCAAGCATTACCCGGATTCCCCGCTTATGAGCTTCCTGAACCAGATAAATAAAGGTCTCTTCATCTCCAAAACGAGGATCGATCTTCGCATAATCTGTTGTGTCGTATTTATGGTTGGATGGAGCTTCATTGATCGGAGTCAGATAGAGTCCGCTGATTCCCAGATCCTTTAAGTAATCCAGCTTACTGATGATCCCTTCAAAATCTCCACCAAAACACTCTTCATTTTTAACTTTGCCCTTCTCTCTCCAAGGCACCACATCCTCTGGATCGATAGAATGATCTCCATTACAGAAACGGTCTGGGAAGATCTGATACCAAATGGTATCGTTGACCCAGGCTGGAGTTACCGGTACATCACATGGATTCATCCAAGGGAATACAAAGCACTGACGGCTTCTGCCTTCTAAGTGCATCTGCTGGTCACTGACAAAGCCATCCTCAAAATAATACCAGGTCTCTTCCTCTGTGATCAACTCAAAATAGTATTTTAAACGCTTATACTCTGGTTTCACTGTGGTTGTCCACCAAAGCTGGTCTTTTAATCTCTTCTTAAAAACGATCGGTTCCTTTTCACCATTCCAGGATTGTCCGCCCCCAAGAATTCCTGCTGCAAAAGGATCACCCAAGATAATATTAACTTTCTTAACATCATATCCCGTCTTAATATTAATAATCAGTTCGTCCTCGCTGATCGGATAACAAAAGTTATCACTTGCCTGATGATAAACTGCATTAAATTCCATAGTATCCATCCTCCGGTTTCTTTAAATATTGACTGTTCTCCTGACAATCAATGCAATATATAAAAAATATAACATAACTTTCTTGACTATTCAACTTCCCTTTCACTATAATAAAATAAGTATTTTTACAGGAAAAGAAAACACTTCGCTTCCGCTCAAAAAATGCGCAAATTGATACATAGAAAGGAAATATGACAAATGGCAGGTTCATCATTTGGAAATATATTTAAGATCACAACCTGGGGCGAATCCCATGGAAAAGGCATTGGCGTGGTAGTAGACGGCTGTCCTGCCGGACTCCCTCTCTGCGAAGAAGATATTCAGGCTTTCTTAAACAGAAGAAAACCTGGTCAGTCCAAATTTACCACCCCAAGACAGGAAGGAGATCAAGTCGAGATCCTCTCTGGTGTTTTTGAAGGAAAGACCACCGGAACCCCGATCTCCATGGTAGTCTTTAACCAGGATCAAAAATCCAGAGACTATAGCGAGATTGCCTCCTACTATCGTCCTGGACACGCAGACTATACTTTCGATGCAAAATACGGCTTCCAGGATTACCGAGGGGGCGGACGTTCTTCCGGTCGTGAGACCATTGGACGAGTTGCCGGCGGTGCCATCGCTGTGAAATTATTAAACTCTATGGGAATTGACTTTTTGACCTACAGCAAGTCCATCGGACCTGTCACCTGTAGCCCAGACAAATTTAATGCTGATTTTATTTTACAGAATCCTCTTTATATGCCTGACGAAGAAGCGGCCGAAAGAGCTCAGGACTATCTGGAAGAATGTTTAGCTACTAAGAACTCTTCCGGCGGTGTAGTAGAATGTATCGTAACCGGTCTTCCAGTTGGTCTGGGAGATCCAGTCTTCGAGAAATTAAATGCTAATTTAGCAAAAGCTATTTTCTCTATTGGTGCAGTAAAAGGTTTTGAAATTGGAGATGGATTTGACGTAGCAACAGCCACAGGTCTTTCTAACAATGATCCATTCTGCATAACTGCTGACGGAAGCATTTCCAAAGAGACCAATCACTCCGGCGGAACGTTAGGCGGTATGAGTGACGGCTCCCCTCTCATCCTTCGGGCAGCCTTTAAGCCAACCCCTTCTATCGCAGCCCTGCAGAAGACCGTAAACAAGTCCAATGAAGAGATCGACATTTCCATCAAAGGACGCCACGACCCTATCATCGTTCCAAGAGCTGTTGTTGTAATAGAGACCATGACCGCAGTGACCATCTTAGATGCCCTTCTTATGAATATGGGCGCAAGACTTGACAAGATTCAGGAATTCTATAAATAAAAAGACGCTTTGCTCAATTGAGTTGCGCGACGCGGTATTATAAAAAGATTGCGCTTCGCGCAATCTTCGCGCGCGAGCGGTATTGCGAAGCAATAAACTTCTTCTCCGCGAGCTGCGCATAATCGACACGTAGTGTCTTTTATTTGCCAGGGAATTCCAGAGGAATTTCCTAGCAAATAAAAAAGGTTCCTTGCCA
>JAGAOC010000048.1 GCA_017623935.1 Agathobacter sp.
ATCCTATGGGGATAGCTAATCCTATGGGGATAGATTGTCCGAATGCGGTAGGGATGATCACTCGTGACAGCACAAGAAAGGAGAGGGTATGGAAGAGATTATAAGAGAGTATGCAGAAGGAATCCTTTCTGCAGTAGGAGGACTTTTGATCTTAGGACTTTTGGCAGCGGTATTCCTGGGGAAAGATTCAAGGTTTGCGCAGATGATAGGGGAACTGATCAGTGCCAGCGTTTGAAAGGATGATAGAAACGTTAAAATATAGAAAGATGGAAGGAGGGTTGAATGAAAACACTTATATCAGAATATGCAGGAATAGTAATTGCAGTGCTAGTAGGGCTTGGAATCCTTAGTGTAATCTTGCTTTCCAGCGGTGAAGGCGCGGGGGTACTAGGGATAGCAGGAGAAGTGATACAAGTTCAGACAAGAGATGTTTTGCAGGAGCAGATCCAAGAGCAATTTGATAACTTTTTACAGCAGGGAAGTGTGGAGATTTCTTATGTGGAAGGTACGCCAATATATGCAGGGGAAGTTGTAAACGTAGAAGAGCATTTTTCAGCAACTGATGCGAAAGGTAGTGATATTCCTTTTGAGGTGGTTGAAGTGTATGACGGCACTGGAAATAGCTGCAGCAAACAGGTGATGATAGAACCGGGAAAGATGCAATTTGCAGCACCGGGGATCTATCAGGTGTTGATCCAGACAACAGGAGAGAATTGTAAAAATGTTTCTGGAGTGATCGCTTTCCCTGTGAAGAATCAAAGGAGCAGCTGAGAGTTTCTGAGTAAATAAAGAACGCAAGAGAAGAAAAGAGAAGAAAGGAGAAGAAATGAAAAATATATTTCTGGGTATTATAGGGATGTTTCTGCTTTTGTATACCACGGTGCTGCAGTTGGGAATGTTTCAGATCGATACAAGAGAAAACGAAATAGAGAACTGTCTTTCGGAGGTATTGGAGAGTACCTTAAAGGATCACTATTATGGACTGGATGATATAAATCCTGGAGTATGCGAGAGAGTTCCGAAAGAGAATCTTCCGGGATATTTGGAGGAGGAAGAGATTGCATATCAGATCACAGAAGATATCAAACTTCGACTTGGTTCTGATTCTCAGGTAGACATTACGATTCTTGCCTGTGATATGGAAAAAGGTATAATGTCAGCCGAAGTTACTCAGACTTTTTTACTTCCAGGAGGAAGGGAAAAGACAATTTCCGGGAAGAAGACCGTTATTGTGGAACGGGAAGACTAGAAAATGATGTCTAGGAAGCAGTGAAACTAGGAAGCAGTGAAAGCAGAAACGGGCGAGGCAAGGAGAATGAAAAAACGGCAGGAATTAATCCTGCCGTGGCTTTTCTGGTAATTTAATATATATTTTTTCGATACGGTTCTTATCGACTTTTTCGATACGAAGAAGGATATTATCTTCTGTAAGAATGACTTCATTTTTCTCAGGAAGATGGTTCAGTTTTCCAAGACAGAAACCGCCTAAGGTGTCATAGTCATCGGAACTGAATTTAACATCAAGAGCATCATTGACATCATTAATGTTAGCTGAGCCTAACACCATAAATTCCTGATCACCTAATGGAGTGATATCGTCTACTTCATCAGTGTCATATTCATCACGGATCTCTCCAACGATCTCTTCTAGTAAGTCTTCCAAAGTAACAAGTCCGGCAGTTGCACCATATTCATCTAAGACGATCGCCATGGAAATAGAGGATTTCCTCATTTCGATGAACAGATCGGCGGTATTTTTATGTTCATAAGTGAAATATGGTTCACGAAGATAATTCCGAAGAGAAAAACCTTCAGAAGGATCCTGAATGAGCAGATCTTTCATGTTTAGGATACCAATGACCTGATCAGTACTGTCTTCATAAACAGGGATTCTGGTAAATTTATCTTTACGGAAGATCTCCAGAACCTCCTCATATGTAGCATCAGCATGAACAAAAGTCATGTCAATCCTTGGAATCATGATCTCCTTTGCTTCTGCGTCACCAAAATCAAACAGATTGTGGATCATATCACGTTCTGTATTCTCAATGACACCGGATTCCTGACCAACATCTACGATGGTTCGGATCTCTTCTTCTGTCATAGTAGTGGAAGCTTTGTTAGGCTTTACTCCAAGGAGAAATAGAAATCCCATAGATAATTTGTTGATGATAAAAATAACTGGTGTCAGCATCTTCATCAGGAATTCGATAATTCCGGCAACTGATAAGGCTAATTTATCTGCCTGGATGGTTGCCATAGTCTTCGGAGAGACTTCTCCGAAGATCAGGATCAAAAATGTCAGAACTCCGGTGGCAATACCGGCTCCTACACTTCCAAAGGCTTTTACCGCCATGGTAGTTGCCAAAGAAGAAGAGGAGAGATTGACGATATTGTTACCGATCAGAATCGCTGAAAGCATTTTTCCCTGATCATCTGTTACTTTAAGGACTCGGGCTGCCCGTTTGTCACCTGCTTCTGCCAAGGTTCTCATTCGGATCTTATTCGCTGTAGTAAGAGCGGTTTCAGAGGAAGAGAAGAAGGCAGAAAGGAATAAAAGTACTACTAAAACTATAAGCTGCGCTATATCACTGGGTCCCAAAATGAAATCACCTCTCAAATTCTATAAATAATTACTCAATACTGTAGTTAGGAGCTTCTTTTGTAATATGAATGTCATGTGGATGACTTTCTTTCAGAGAAGCAGCAGAGATCTTAACGAATTTACCGTTTGCTTTTAAGGTTTCGATATCTGGACAACCACAGTATCCCATACCTGAACGGATACCACCGATTAACTGGAATACAGTATCTTCCAGAGTTCCTTTGTATGCAACACGTCCTTCAACACCTTCTGGAACAAGTTTTTTTGCGTCGGTCTGGAAGTAACGGTCTTTGCTTCCGTTTTCCATAGCTGCGATAGAGCCCATTCCACGATATACTTTGAATTTTCTTCCCTGGAATAATTCAAATGTACCAGGAGCTTCATCACATCCTGCGAACATGGAGCCCATCATACATACGTTAGCACCAGCTGCAAGAGCTTTTGTCATATCTCCAGAGAATTTGATACCACCATCAGCGATGATCGGAATACCATATTCTTTAGCTGCTTCGTAGCAGTCCATGATAGCAGAAATCTGAGGAACACCAATACCTGCAACAACTCGTGTAGTACAGATAGATCCAGGTCCGATTCCGACTTTAACTGCGTCAGCACCAGCTTCGATAAGAGCTTTAGTAGCTGCACCAGTTGCAATGTTACCAGCGATAACCTGAAGATCTGGGTATTTTTCTTTGATAGTTCTAACTGCGTTTAAGATGTTCTTAGAATGTCCGTGAGCAGAGTCAACAACGATTACGTCAACATTAGCTTTTACAAGAGCATCTACACGATCCATCATGTTAGCAGTAATACCTACACCGGCACCGCAAAGAAGACGACCATGATCATCTTTTGCAGAGTTAGGATATTTGATCTGTTTTTCAATATCTTTGATGGTGATAAGTCCTTTCAGATTGAAATCATCATCAACGATAGGTAATTTTTCTTTTCTTGCTTTTGCAAGGATCTTCTTAGCTTCTTCTAAAGTGATGCCTTCTTTTGCAGTGATCAGACCTTCAGAAGTCATAGATTCGCTGATCTTCTTAGAGAAATCAGTTTCAAATTTAAGATCACGGTTGGTGATGATACCAACTAACTTTCCGTTTTCAGTGATTGGCACACCGGAAATACGGAATTTAGCCATTAACTGATCTGCATCCTGCAATGTATGGTCTGGAGAAAGTGAGAAAGGATCTGTAATAACTCCGTTCTCAGAACGTTTTACTTTATCAACCTCATCAGCCTGAGCCTCAATAGACATATTTTTGTGGATAATACCGATTCCACCCTGTCTAGCCATAGCAATTGCCATCTTAGATTCTGTAACTGTATCCATTGCTGCACTCATCATAGGAATATTCAGCACGATCTTCTTTGTAAGATGTGTCTGAAGATTGATCATGTTTGGAGTTACCTCAGAATACTGAGGAACTAAAAGAACGTCATCAAATGTAATTCCTTCGCCGATTATAGTACCCATTAATGTTATCCTCGCTTTCTTCTTATATGTATTATTAATATTTTTTTTGCATTGTATTTTTCTGATGATAGCAAAATTATGGTACTATGTCAAGAAGTTATAAGTTTCAGCTGGCAAAAATTATAGGTATTATTAGAATGGCTTATAAAACACTTTATTATTCCAGAAAGTAGGAGGGAAACATTCCAAAAAAAGTGGAATTATGCTATTATCTAAAGATATGAATGAAAGAAAAGGAGCAGCTACAATGGAATTTCGGCCATGTATCGATATACATAATGGTAAAGTAAAACAGATCGTAGGAAGCAGTCTTCGAGATCTGGGAAATCAGGCTACAGAGAATTTCGTTTCAGAGCAGGATGGTGCTTTTTATGCCCATTTATATAAGGAAGCGGGAATTTCGGGAGGTCATATTATCTTGCTGAACAGTGTTGACAGCGAGTTTTATGAGGCTACAAAAGCTCAGGCACTTCTGGCATTGCAGGAATACCCGGGAGGTCTCCAGGTTGGCGGAGGCATTACGGCAGATAACGCCAGGGAATTTATCGAGAAGGGAGCAAGTCATGTGATCGTAACATCTTATGTTTTCAAAGATGGACAGATCAATTATGAGAATCTTGAGAAATTAGTTTCAGCAGTAGGCAAAGAACATGTTGTGCTGGATCTTTCCTGTAGACTGAAAGAGGATGGCTATTATATTGTAACAGATCGCTGGCAGAAATTTACTCAGGAGAAAGTGACATTGGAATTTTTGGATAAATTGTCCGGCTATTGTGATGAGTTTTTGATCCATGCAGTAGATGTAGAGGGAAAAGCCAGAGGAATAGAAGAAAATCTGGCACAACTTCTAGGGGAATGGGGCAGGATCCCGGTTACCTATGCGGGAGGAGTTTCCTCTTTTGATGACCTAAAGAAGTTAAAAGAATTAGGCAGAGATCGACTGAATGTGACCATTGGAAGTGCGTTAGATCTTTTCGGTGGGAATATGGAATTTAAGAAGGTCCTTAGCTATATGGCAGAGGAAATATAGTAATTGAAAAACTAATGAAAGAAAGTTCAAATAAAGGAGTAAAAAATGAGCAATTATACAAAGCAGGACATCATTCAGATGGTAGAAGAAGAGGATGTGGAATTTATCCGTCTTCAGTTTACAGATATTTTTGGAATGTTGAAAAACGTTGCGATCACTTCCAGTCAGTTGGAGAAAGCTTTGGATAACCAGATCATGTTTGACGGTTCTTCCATTGAAGGGTATGCAAG
>JAGAOC010000049.1 GCA_017623935.1 Agathobacter sp.
ATGATCGTGGATATTTTCATTATTTTGGCACTCATCCTGTTGATCTATTATCTGGTTTCTATTATCAGTCTTCTTTCCGAGCGGAAAAAACTTGCTAGGATCTTAGATACAGACGTGATAACTGGCGGATACAATATGCAGTATTTCGTTAGAAAAGGAAATAAATTATTAAAGAAAAACCGAAAAGGAAAATACAACTATGCGGTAGTGACCATCCGCATGGAAAAATACCGTAACTTTTGTTCCTGTTATGGAGTAAAAGAAGGGGAAGAACTGATGGAAAGTTTCTATCAGGTGCTGAATTCTAGTATAGGAAAGAAGGAGCTTCTTGCCCATGCAGAGAAAGCTGATTTTGCCCTGCTTCTGACTTATAATACAGAAAATGAATTGATCTGGCGTTTAAGAGAACTGATGATCAAAATGAACGCAGTAAAGAGCGAAAATAAGAAATATTTTAGTGCAGGTGTCTTTGGAGCTTCTGATGCAAAAGATGGAATTGACAGTATGTACAATTGCGCCGGAGTGGCAAGGAAAGCAGTTACAGAAGACAGCGAAGACCGAATTGTATGGTTCAACGATAAAATGAACGCAGAACAGTTCTGGAATCGAAAAGTAGAAAATGACATGGAGCGAGCTTTGCAAAATCGGGAATTCCAGGTCTATCTGCAACCGAAATACAGTACAAAAGAAGAAGTTTTATCCGGAGCAGAAGCTCTGGTGCGCTGGATTCATCCAACAGAAGGTTTTGTGGCACCATATCGATTTATTCCAATCTTTGAGAACAACGGCTTTATCATTCAGCTGGATGATTATATGCTGACCGAAGTTGCAAGACAACAGGCAAAATGGATCGCAGAAGGGAAAAGGATAGTCCCAATTTCTGTAAACGTTTCCAGAGTCCATTTTGTAAAAGAAGATCTGGCTGAACATATCTGTCAGATCGTGGATCAATTTAAAGTACCTCATGAAGTCATCGAATTAGAGCTGACAGAGAGTGCTTTCTTTGATGATAAAGAGGTATTGCTAAATACGATTCATAAATTAAAAGAGTATGGATTTAAGATTTCCATGGACGATTTTGGCGCAGGTTATTCTTCTTTGAATTCCTTAAAAGAATTGCCTCTTGATGTGGTAAAATTAGATGCAGGATTTTTCCGGGACGAAGATGAAAGCGGACGAGGCAAAGTGATCGTTGAAGATACCATTGCTCTTGCTAAGAAACTGGATATGAGGATCGTGGCAGAAGGAATCGAGACCAGAGAACAGGTGGATTTTCTTGCTTCCATGAACTGTGACCTGATCCAGGGATATTATTTCGCCAAACCAATGCCGATTGCCGACTTTGAGGAGAAAGCATTTGGACAGAAGGTATATACTTGAAAATGCCAGAAGCATATGTTATATTATGCCTAGGCAAATGAAACTAAAGTCCAACTGGACAAAACGAACCCCCAGAGGCGGCATCCTCTGGGGGTTCTTCTCTATTTAAATTGACAATTATTTTACTTGTGTTTTCAAGTCGAGGATGGTAAAATAAAGCCATCAATTTAAATCGTGAAAGTGAGAATTTTGCTACATTGCATTAAGGTGCATGAAGCAGTATCTTACAGCGAAGAAGGAGGATATCATGGCGAACAAATACGCAGGAACTAAGACAGAAAAGAACCTCTGGGAGGCATTTGCTGGAGAATCCCAGGCTAGAAACAAATATACATATTTTGCATCTGTAGCAAAAAAAGCAGGATATGAGCAGATTGCAGCTTTATTTTTAAAGACCGCAGAGAATGAGAAAGAACACGCAAAACTCTGGTTTAAAGCATTAGGAGAACTGGGAGATACCGCAGAGAATCTTCTCCATGCAGCAGAAGGCGAGAATGCAGAATGGACAGATATGTACGATCGTATGGCAAAAGAAGCAGACGAAGAAGGCTTCCACGATCTGGCAGAACAGTTCAGAGGTGTTGCTGCAATCGAGAAATTGCATGAAGAAAGATACCGTGCATTACTTCACAACGTAGAGGCTATGGAAGTATTCAAGAAGAGTGGAGTGACCATGTGGGAATGTAGAAACTGCGGTCACGTAGTAGTTGGTCTGGAAGCTCCAGCTGTTTGTCCAGTATGTAAGCATCCACAGAGCTACTTTGAAGTAAGAGAAGAAAATTATTAATCAGATTTATTGATAAACAGATTGCGCTCCGAGAGATGTAAGATTTCCCGGAGCGCTCTGTTTTATAGAATAATATGATATTTTTCCATCCAGTAGTTTAATTGGATAAAATAGGCCAGAAGCTGTGGTCCTGCCATGAGCTGCCCAAACCAAGGTCTGCCATACTCCTTAGGAGATTTCATATACTGCAGAGTTTTTTCACGGTCTAGAAGAGGCAGAATCGGCGAAGATGGATCATCTAAGATCCGGGTCAGATCTTCGACTAATAGCTTTTCATAGCCGGGATGGTAAGTCTTCGGATAAGGACTTTTCTTTCGAGTAAGAAGTTCTGGCGGAAGCAGATCTTTTGTGGCGTCTCGAAGAAGCGTTTTTTCCACACCGTTCTGATACTTCATATGCCATGGCACATTGAACACGTATTCAATGATCCGATGATCCGCAAAAGGAACCCGGGCTTCTAGTCCACTATACATACTGGTGCGATCCATACGATCCAAAAGAGTCTGCATGAACCACTTGATATTTAAATAAGCGATCCCCCTTCTTTTTTTCTCTTCGTCTGTTTCGCCAGGTAAGACCGGTGCCTGGGCAAGAGAAGTCTTATAATGATCATAGGAATACTCCGAAAGTTTCAGATGTTTTTTCCACTCTGGTGTTAGGAAAGTGCTTCGGGCATCAATATCCCAAGACCAAGGAAATCCATCCTTATTCAACAGGTCTTCTCGATAGAACCAAGGATAACCACCGAAGATCTCATCTGCACATTCCCCTGTTAAGGTTACTTTATTATGCTCTTTTACTTTTCGGCAGAAAAACAGTAAAGAAGCATCCACATCGGTCATGCCAGGCAGGTCTTTTGCGTCAACTGCCGGAAAAAGGCTGTCAAAAAGTTGTTGTTCATCACATTCCAGATAAGTGTGACTTGTAGGATAATGTTTCAGCATGATATTGACATATGGACGATCCTGCTCCGGCTGAAAAGAGTTGGAGACAAAGTATTTATCATTTCCTGCAAAATCAAAGGAAAAGGTATTCAAAGTTTCGCCTTTTTCCTGGAGATAGTTACTGGCACAGGCGGTAACGATGGAGGAGTCGATCCCACCGGAAAGGAAGGTACACACTGGCACATCGGAGACCATCTGGCGTTTGATGGAGTCTTTTACTAGGAAGGAAACTTTTTCCACGGTGTCCTTGTAACTGTCTGTGTGCTCCTGGCTGGTAAGGTCCCAGTAGACATAATCGTAATAGCCCTGTCTGGTATAACGAAGATAATGACCCGGCAGAACTTCTTTTATTCCTTTAAAAATGCCATTTCCCATGGTTCGGGCAGGTCCAATGGCAAGAATTTCCTGGAGACCTTCTAAAGTCAGCTCAGGGGTGACTTCCGGATGACAGAAAAGGGCTTTTGGTTCGGAACCAAAGATCAGGCGTTTTCCCTGATCCGTATAAAATAAAGGTTTGATGCCCACCCGATCCCGGTACAGATACAGTTCCTGCTTAGTCTCGTCCCAGATGGCAAAGGCATAAATGCCATTTAATTTCGTTACAAAATCCGCACCATAATGAATATAGCAGTAGAGGATGACTTCTGTATCAGAAGTGGTGTGAAAAATAAAACCGGCTTTCTTTAAGTCCGGGATCAGTTCATCCGTGTTATAGATCTCTCCGTTATAGACGATGGCATATTCCCGATTGCCCAAACGCCTTACCATAGGTTGTGAACCATTGGCGATATCACGGATACTTAAACGGGCATGAGAGAGACCGGTATGTTTTTTTAGATAAGTCCCGAAACTGTCACTGCCTCGGTGGGCGAGACTCTCATGCATGGTTTCTAATATTTTTTTACAGTAAGGTTCTTTATTGGTCAGATCACTTGTAAAATCCACAAATCCAGCTATTCCGCACATAGATACTCCTGTTTTTTGATGAAAATACACAAAGTTTCATTAAAATTATATGTGTATAAAAAAAAAACATGATAAAAACTTTGCTTTTGCTCGTTTCTGTAGTAAAATAAAAAAATATAAAAGATTTTTTACATAAACGAAAGAACAAGTATTCCCAATAAAAAATAAAGAAGGTAGATTCTATGGATCAAATAGATTTTAATTTTGAATTTGAGAATATGTGTGCAGTTATTAAGCAACTTGCACCTTGTATGGATGATTATTTATATGTATATGATTTGGATGGGGATTGTTATTACATTTCAGAGAAAGCAGTAGAACGGTTTGATATTCCGAGCAACTGTTTTACGGATGTGGGCAATAATCTGAAGAAGCTGGTACACCCGGAAGACTGGGAGTTACTAAGTGAAGATCTGAAAGCATTACTGAGTGGAGAGAGAACAGAACATAATATTCGTTATCGTTGGTTAGGCAAGCAGCAGGAAGCGCTTTGGATCAGTTGCCAGGGAAGAGTGATCCTAGATGAAGAGAACAAGCCAAAATATCTGGTAGGCTGTGTCAATGAGATCGGAGGCCGTCAGGTGGCAGATAATGTCAGTGGGCTTTTAGAGACAACCGCGGTTGAGAAGATGTTGAACAGCTATACAAATTGTTATCCAAAGGGATTTATCCTTCGGATTGGTGTAGATGGGTTTAAGAACATCAACGAACGATTTGGTATGGAATATGGAGACTGGACTCTCCATGAGATCGCAGATTGTATCCGCCGTTGCTTAAAACCGGGACAGGCTGTTTATCGAGTGGTTTCTGATGAATTTATCATCATTGATTTCATGGGTGGCAGTGTTGGTGAAGCGAATGAACTTTATCGTGCTATCAGAGTAGAAGTCGACCGTCTGATCGAACGGAATCATTATGAAGCGGTTTATACCATTTCCGGTGGAATCTTAGATACCCAGGATATGGAGAAGACCGGATACTCTGAGATCTTAAAGATGTCTCAGTTTACCTTAAGCGAAGCCAAGGAACGAGGCAGGAATCAGGTATACCGGTTCAATGTAGAAGATTATAATAAATTTACCAGAGAACGAATGATCTTAGCTGCATTGCATAAATCAGTGGCGAATGGTTGTGATGGATTTGAGATATATTTCCAGCCGGTAGTGGATGTTAATACAGAGAATTGCTATGGGGCAGAAGCGTTACTTCGTTTTCATCTGTCAGAGACCGAGATGGTATCTCCAATAGAATTTATACCGATCCTAGAAGAGAGCGGACTGATCATTCCTGTTGGAAAATGGGTACTTCGTCAAGCCCTTGCCATGTGTAAGGAATGTCGGAAGATCGATCCGGAATTCAGAGTCAGCGTCAACCTGTCTTATGTACAGATCTTAAAGAGTGCTATCACAGAAGAGATCATGGGAGACTTAAGAGATAGCGGAGTAGGCTCTAACGGACTTTTGGTAGAATTAACAGAAAGTGGATTTTTAGAGTCCACCGCAACTATTAGGAGAGTTTGGGAATGTCTGAAAGAGAATGGAGTTTCCATTGCACTAGATGATTTCGGAACAGGATATTCCAACCTGCAGAGTATCAGTAGCTTAACCCCTAACGTGGTGAAGATCGACCGAGGATTTACAGTGAAAGCACTGAATAATGAATACCAATGGAATCTGTTGGCGAACATTATTCAGATGGTGCACAGTTTAAGTATCCGTATATGTATTGAAGGAATCGAGACAGAAGAAGAATTAAATTCCATGAAGACCTTAGGTCCGGATTATATTCAGGGATATTATTATGGAAAGCCAATGCCAAGAGAAGATTTCCTGACATATATGGTAGGATAAGTGAGAAACATATCGTTGGACGATTAAGGAATCAAAATTTACAAAAATGCTTCGTGCTTTAGAGAGAATTAGAAAGAAGCAGTGAAAAAGGAGAGATTTCAGTTATATGTATATAACTTGAAACCTCTCCTTTTGATTTGCACACTCACTATGAATTCTGGGAAAGATAGAATTTCTTCAATGCAGCGAAGCTTTCTGAACTGATCACGTGCTCTAAACGGCAGGCATCTTCAGAAGCAACTTCTTCGGATACACCAAGAGAAGTGAGCCAGTTAGTAAGAAGCTCGTGGCGTTCATAGATCATCTCGGCGATCTCACGGCCTGATTCTGTTAAGTTAATAAATCCGGCGTCGCTGACGGTAATATGATCTTTTTCCCGGAGATTCTTCATAGCAATGCTGACAGAAGATTTTTTATAGCCCAGCTCGTTGGCAATGTCTACGGAGCGGACTACTGGAAGTTTTTTGCTTAAGCAGAGGATTGTCTCTAAATAATTTTCTGAAGATTCGTTGTAATGCATATCGTTCTCCTATTTCTATCATCAAGTATTTTCTAACAGCAGGCTTCTAAGAGCCCCTTTGTTAAAGAATGCCAATATTCTTATATAACAGTTTACCATATGTGTCCGAATTATGCCAGTAAAAGGCATAACTAAAAATTGTTGTTGACAGCTAATTGGGGTTAGTGTATACTAACTAACGAATCAGAAAATAATGTAAAAGGAGATAAGACATGGGAAGTTCAAGTATAATTGGTACAGTGGCGGTATTGGTCGTTCTTGGAATCATCGTTTTCTTGGCGATCAGAAGTATGTATCGTGATAAGAAAAACGGAAAGTCTATTTCCTGTGGCGGTGACTGTAAGAATTGTCGCGGCTGCCATTAAAGCGCGAAGCGCAAGACCTTTTTAGTTAATCATATTGTGTACCCCTGGAAGCACTTGCAAAATTTTGCAGGTGCTTCCCTTTTTGTGGAGAAAGCAGTATAATGAATGGCAAATGCAAAAATGCAGAAAATTATATTAAGACGGGCAGGATATAAAATGAAAAAATTGCTGATCTATCTCAAGGATTATAAAAAAGAAACGGTAATTGCTCCCCTTTTTAAATTACTGGAGGCATCTTTTGAATTGATCGTGCCTCTTGTTATGGCGGCGATCATTGACTATGGAATTGCCAGTGAAGATTCTTCTTATATTATGAAGATGTGTCTGGTGCTGGTGCTTTTGGCAGTAGTGGGACTTACCTGTTCCATTACCGCTCAGTATTTTGCGGCAAAGGCAGCAGTAGGTTTCTCGGCAAAACTGCGTAATGCCTTATTCAAGCATATTGAGAGCTTATCATTCACGGAGCTGGACACCATTGGAAACTCCACTTTGATCACCCGAATGACCAGCGATGTAAATCAGGTGCAGTCCGGAGTCAATATGGTGCTTCGATTGTTCTTACGCTCCCCATTTATCGTGTTTGGAGCTATGATCATGGCATTTACGGTAGATGTAAAAGCTGCTTTGATCTTCGTGATCACCATTCCATTATTGTCCATAGTGGTATTTGGGGTAATGCTCATTAGTATTCCAAGATTCAAACAGGTACAGGCGGCCTTGGATAAGGTCTTAGGTAAGACCAGAGAGAATCTGGCAGGAGCCAGAGTTATTCGGGCATTTAACCGGCAGGAACAGGAGAATCTGGAATTTAAAGAAAGTAATAATCTGTTAATGAATCTGCAGCTTTTGGTAGGAAAGATCTCAGCCCTTACCAATCCGGCAACCTATATCATCATCAATGCGGCAACCCTTGCCGTGATCTGGGTAGCTGGAGAGGAAGTATTCCAGGGAAGTATCTCACAGGGAGATGTGGTTGCTTTAGTAAACTATATGTCTCAGATCCTGGTGGAACTGGTGAAGCTGGCAAATCTCATTGTCCTTGTAACAAAATCCATTGCATGTGGTAATCGAATTCAGGAAGTATTCGAGGTAAGCCCATCTATGGACAAGGATATCTCTGGAAAAGTAGAAGAGATCTACGGATTAGATGGAACTAACTCCATTGAATTTAACCATGTTTCTGTAAAATACGAAGGAGCAGCAGAGGAGTCCTTAAGTGATGTGACTTTTACAGCAAAGAAGGGACAGACCATTGGTATTATCGGTGGAACCGGTTCCGGAAAAAGTACCTTGGTGCATTTGATCCCGAGGTTTTATGACGCATTTTCCGGTACAGTAAAGATCAACGGAAAAGATGTAAAAGAATATCCTTTGACCCAGCTTAGAGAAAAAGTTGGTATTGTTATGCAAAAGGCAGTCCTTTTTAAAGGAACCATTGCTGAGAACTTGCGCTGGGGCAATGAAGACGCCACAGAAGACCAGCTTTGGGCAGCATTAGAGACTGCACAGGCAAAAGATGTAGTAGAGAAAAAAGAGGGTATGCTTTCCTATAAGATCGAACAGGGAGGAAGAAATCTCTCCGGAGGTCAGAAACAGCGTCTTACCATAGCAAGAGCCCTGGTAAAAGATCCGGATATCCTGATCTTAGATGATAGTGCTTCCGCTCTGGATTTTGCCACAGATGCAAGATTGCGGAAAGCATTAAAAGAACTGCCGGGAGATAAGACCGTATTTATCGTCTCTCAGAGAACTTCATCCATCCAGCATGCAGACCAGATCATCGTATTGGATGATGGGGCAGTGGCTGGCATTGGAACCCATGATACCCTGTTAGAAAACTGTGACGTTTATCGGGAAATTTATGAATCTCAGTTCAAAGCAGAAGAGAAAGGAGGCAGATAGTATGAAGACCTTAAAAAAAGTATTTTCTTATATGAAGCATTATCTGCCACTGCTTATCCTGTCTCTTGTGTTGGCTGCCATCACAGTGATCTTGACACTGTATTTTCCAATCCTGACAGGTCAGGCCATCGATCTGATCATTGGAAAAGGAAGCGTAGATTTTACGGGAATCTTTGAAATTGCAAAGAAAGCTCTGCGGGTGGTGATCCTGACTGCCATTGCTCAATGGTTTATGAATATCTGTAACAACCGCATGACCTATCATATTGTAAGAGATATCCGAAAAGATGCTTTTGATAAGATAGAAAAACTTCCACTTAGTTATGTAGACAGCCATTCTCACGGTGATCTGGTAAGTCGTGTCATCGCAGATGTGGATGCATTTGCAGAGGGACTTTTGATGGGATTTACTCAGTTATTTTCCGGAGTGGCAACCATTATTGGAACCTTGCTCTTTATGCTCAGCATTGATGTGAAGATCACTTTGGTGGTAGTGCTCATTACTCCGTTGTCTTTATTTGTGGCAAGTTTTATTGCGAAAAAGACTTTTTCCATGTTTCATCTGCAGTCCCAGACCAGAGGAGAGCAGACTGCTTTAATAGAAGAAATAATCGGGAATCAGAAAGTGGTACAGGCATTTACTCACGAGGATGAGGCATTAGAACAGTTTGAGGAGATCAACGAACGGTTGAGAAAATATTCCCTTCGGGCTATTTTCTTTTCCAGTCTTACCAATCCTTCTACCCGCTTTGTTAATAGTATCGTGTACGCCGCAGTAGGCATTGTAGGAGCCTTTACAGCCATTGCAGGAGGAATCTCCGTAGGGCAGTTATCCAGCTTTTTAAGCTATGCAAATCAGTATACAAAGCCATTTAACGAGATCTCAGGAGTCATTACAGAACTGCAGAATGCTCTTGCCTGTGCAGGACGGATCTTTGAACTGATCGAAGAAGAGGCCGAGATTCCAGATGCAAAAGACGCGGTAGAATTAGGAGAAGCTCAAGGGCGTATTCAGGCAGAAAATGTGGCATTTTCTTATGTGCCGGAGCAGAAACTCATTGAGAACTTTAATTTGCAGGTATCCCCGGGACAGCGTGTGGCCATCGTAGGACCAACTGGTTGTGGAAAGACCACATTGATCAATCTGCTCATGCGTTTCTATGATGTAAATAGCGGAGCAATTATGGTAGAAGGGGAAGATATCCGAAATATCACCAGAGAGAGTCTCCGTAAAAATTATGGAATGGTATTGCAGGAGACCTGGTTAAAGAGCGGTACGATCCGGGAAAATATCGTTATGGGAAAACCGGATGCTACAGATGACGAAGTGATCGCAGCAGCGAAAGCAGCCCACGCCCATAGTTTTATCAAACGTCTTCCTAATGGCTATGATACTGTGATCGGAGAAGACGGCGGAAGCCTTTCTCAGGGACAGAAACAGCTTCTGTGTATCACCAGGGTTATGCTTTGTTTACCTCCGATGTTGATATTGGATGAAGCTACTTCTTCTATTGACACCAGAACAGAAATGCGGATCCAGAAAGCTTTTGCTGCTATGATGAAGGGCAGAACAAGCTTTATTGTGGCTCACCGTCTGTCTACCATTCGGGAAGCTGATGTGATCTTAGTCATGAATGAAGGAAAGATCGTAGAACAGGGAAATCATAAAGAATTGTTAGAATTAAATGGATTTTATGCAAATCTGTACAATAGTCAGTTCGCAAAATAAAAAAAACGCACCTTCGATGGAATCGAGGGTGCGTTTTTTGTCGGGAAATTCCCTAGTAAGCAAAAGACACTTCTTGTCAATTATTGATGATCTAAGTTTCAGCTTTCTTCTCAGGATCAACATAAGAGAAGGCGTTGGAAATCTTAGCATTCTCTGAGGTAAGTTCTACAGCTTCCCGATAGTAGGCAATGACAGGAATTCCTTTTTCTACCCGTTCATAAAGGAGCTGGGCATTTTCTAATGGCATATTGACACAGCCGTGAGATCCTCTTTTCTTGTAGATCTCGCCTCCGAATTCACTTCGCCAGCTGGCGTCATGGAATCCAACGTTATATGCAAAAGGCATAAAATAAGTTACATCTGATTCGTAATCTTCTCCTTTTAAAACGGCAGGACTCTGTTTGTATACGATCTTAAAGATTCCATCTGGGGAACCATTTCCTTTGTTGATATTGCCTGATACAAGATCAGATTCTAATATCAAGGTTCCTTCTTCGTAATACCACATATGCTGATTGGTATAGTCTACTTCTATGTAGGTGGTTCCAATATCGTAAAGACCGCTTACCAGAGCAGTCTGTTCATAAACAGGCTCCCTGGAAACAGGGGTGCCTCCTTCAAGATCGATCAGGATCTGCTGGGCTTCTTTGGCCTTGGCAATTACCCATCCATAGTCGCCGCCACCAATCTGGATCGTATCACCCAAAGAGGTCTGAAAATCGCGGACATCACCATAGGTATTATATTTGGTAGCAAGAGACTGAACGAATTGGTCAACCTTCATGGTATCAATAGAAACATCATAATTTTCATCGATGATCAGCATAGAAAGGATCTGTTCCCGGGAAAGATTCTCGTCAACATTCTCAATTTCATAATGAATAGTAGAATTGGAATAGTTGCGGATCTTTTGAGCAGCAGAAGTAATACACTGGCTGTTCTGGGTAATGGATGGAACTTCGTAACAGGCATCCGTAAGGGTTACGGAAGTATATCCCTGATTCAGTGCATCCGTGATCTCTGCAATAACGGCTTCTTCGATAGGAACATTGCCATTTACTTCTGGGATGATCTCATATCCTTCTGAGGTGATCTGAAGGGTAGCATTCTGGGGAGTAGTCCAGCTCTCACTGTCAAAGATCGCAAGTTTTTTGATCTGTTCGACCAATTGAGCTTCATCATAGAGGAAGCCTGCCCTTAACGGGTAGGAATGTTCCTTGGTGATCTCAAATGGCCAGGCATAAGCTGACTGAGATTGTAATGCAGCCTCTTCTTCTCCGAGATTCTCATAGGAGTAGGAGAAGTCCATGCCTCTTAGATGGTATTTATTGCCGTATCGATCCCGTATTGTAAGAAGAAAGTCTTCTCCGGCAGTAAGATTATGTTCAGTGACCCACTCAGCAGTCTTGCCGCTGCAATCAATTGCGCCAATGGTTGTATTTGGGAAAAAATGTCCGTTAAAGTACCAGGATATCCCTAGATACACTGCTAATAAGATAAAAACACATAGGGACGAAATAATCAGTGGAAAAGGCAGAAATTTTTTCTGTTTTTTTCCCATAAATAGGTCCTCCAGTTTCTTTTGTATGCTATAATCATTTTATTATCTAAATATGAAATTATCAAGGGAAAAAACATGGAAAAAAGCAAGAAAGAACAATTTTTTGAAGAATGCAACCTATGTCCCCGAAACTGCAGAGCTAACCGCCTGAAAATGGGGAAGGGAATCTGTGGTGTGGGGCAAGAGATCAAAGTGGCCAGAGCAGCACTTCACTTCTGGGAGGAACCATGTATTTCCGGTACAAGAGGATCAGGTGCTGTATTTTTTTCGGGATGTTCTCTTCATTGTGTTTTTTGCCAGAATGAGGCGATCGCCAGAGGGGACGCAGGCAAGGAGATACCAAGAGAGCGGTTAGTGGAGATCTTTTTGGAACTACAGGAAAAGGGTGCCAATAATATCAATCTGGTAACGGCAGGACATTATCTTCCTCATATCATTTGGGCAGTGGAACGGGCAAGAGATCAGGGCTTATATCTTCCTATCGTATATAATACCAGCAGCTATGAGAAGGTAGATTCTATTCGCAGGCTAGAGGGAATCGTGGATGTGTACCTGCCGGATCTTAAATATTTTGACAGCAGGCTGGCAGAAAGATATTCCCATGCCCCGGATTATCCTCAAGTGGCAATGGCAGCCATCCGAGAAATGGTGCGCCAGCAGCCGAAAGCTACCTTTATGAAAGAAGATAAGATCCCTCTTTTAAAAGAGTTTCAGTGTCATCAGGATACTGTTACGCAGGCGAAGAACTTTTGGAGCCAGGAAGCTGAGGAGGGATATATCATGACCCAAGGAGTGATCGTCCGTCAGTTGCTTTTGCCGGGGCTATTAGAAGATGCGAAGAAGATCGTTTCCTACCTTTATCAGACTTATGGAGATCAAATATATCTAAGTCTTATGAGTCAGTTTACTCCACTGCCTCATGTAGAAAGGTATCCGGAATTGAATCGGAAAGTCACCCGACAGGAGTATGACTCCTATGTGGACTTTGCCATTGACTTAGGCGTAGAGCAGGGATTTATTCAGGAAGAGGACGTTGCAGAGGAGAGTTTTATTCCAGATTTTGACTGCGAAGGGGTATAAAGACACAAGATTTTGTTTTTGTCTGTAATTTGGTTACAAAATATAGGAAATTGCATTTTTTGCTGGATTTTTTGGTCAATTTGTAGTACTATAGTTCTATAACAGGAAAGGCGGATGAGAGCCATGCAAAGGAATGCGGCAGGCCGGATCATGATTGAGTGTCCGACCACGATTTTTCATTTATATGTACATAATGAGGATGAGGTATCCAAGGTAGAGATCTTCATGCGGAATACCCGTCATATTAAGAATCTGGGATTGATCGATATCTATAAGTGGTGTAACAGACAGGGAATTGCCTATGACACCAGTTTTAATTATCAGAAGAAATATTCTGTTTGGAAGAATATTAAGTCATATATTCGTTATTCCAGTCAGAAGCATAAGTATCAGTTACAGTTAGAAGCTGTATAGAGAATTGAATAAGAAGCATGAGAGCTGGGCACCTATAAGTGCACAGCTCTTTTAGACTATAAGAAAGTAGGAAGGAATATGAGATATCCAAAGTTTTTACAAAAAGATGGAACCATCGGTTTTGTTGCACCATCTTTTGGATGCAATATCGAGCCTTATCGCAGTTCTTTTCAAAATGCGTTAGATCGTTTTAAAGAACTGGGATATGGACTGGATCTGGGACCGAACTGTTTTGAAGGAAAGGGAATTGGAATCAGTAACACTCCTAAGGAGTGCGCGAAAGAATTAATGGAATATTACGCCAGTGAGAAAAATAATGTGCTCATGTCCTGCGGAGGGGGCGAGCTGATGTGTGAAGTGTTATCCTATATGGATTTTGAAGCTCTTTCCAAGGAAGAGCCAAAGTGGTATATGGGGTACTCTGATAATACGAATTTTACCTTTCTTTCCACCACATTAATGGATACAGCCGCCGTATATGGACCTTGTGCTCCGGCTTTTGGAATGGAGCCTTGGCATGAGTCACTTTCTGACGCATGGAAGTTGTTATGTGGGGAGAAAGATACCGTAACAGGTTATGAGCTTTGGGAGAAAGAAGGGGGCAAGGACGAAGAACATCCACTGCTTCCTTATAATGTAACAGAGCCGACTATCATAAGACGGTTTCCAGATGAAGATGTGAGCTTTTCCGGCAGATTGATCGGAGGCTGCATGGATTGTCTGGTGAATCTGACAGGTACTCGGTTTGATAAAGTAAAAGAATTTACCGAAAAATACAAAGAAGATGGATTTATCTGGTTCTTAGAATCCTGTGAGTTAAATGTCATGTCTATCCGCCGAGCAATCTGGCAGATGAAGGAAGCGGGCTGGTTTTCTCATGTGAAGGGATTTTTGATCGGCCGTCCACTCTGTTTTGGGGAAGAAATGTTTGGATGTGATCAGTATCAGGCAGTAACGGATCTTTTAGGGGAATATCAGGTACCGATCATTATGGATACGGATATTGGGCATCTGGCACCGATGATGCCTGTTGTAAGTGGAAGTACAGCCGATGTGAAGGTAGAAGGCAATCACATTGAGATTACTTACACCTACAAATAAAAGAGAAAAATAAAGAAAAAAAGTGAAGAAAAGATCAAGATAGGGAAAACGACTTGTCCATATAAGATACAAGTTGTACCATGAAACAACAACAGAAAAACATGGAGGGATTTTACAATGAGTGACCCAAGAGAGATCATCGAAAGAGGAGAAGCGGTACTGGGAATTGAGTTTGGTTCCACCAGGATCAAAGCAGTATTGATCGATGAGGAACACAGACCGATTGCTACGGGAGCCCATGACTGGCAGAATCAGCTGGTAGATGGGATATGGACCTATAGTCTGGAGGCAATCTGGGGAGGACTTCAGGACTGCTATCAGAAGATGACAGAAGATGTCATGGAAAAATACGGAGTGGCAGTAAAGAAGCTGGCTGCTATTGGTTTTTCCGGTATGATGCATGGTTATATGGCGTTTAATGAGAAGGATGAACTTTTAGTGCCATTTCGAACTTGGAGAAATACCATTACCGCAGAGGCGGCAGCTGAATTAACAGAGGTCTTTTCCTTTAATATTCCTCAGAGATGGAGCATCGCCCATTTATATCAGGCAGTATTAAATGATGAACCTCATGTGAAAGATATTGCGTATTTTACTACTCTGGCAGGTTATATTCACTGGACTTTGACAGGGGAGAAGGTCTTAGGCATTGGAGAAGCCTCTGGAATGTTCCCAATCGACTCTAAGACGAGAGATTATGATAAGACAATGTTAGAGAAATTCGAAGCCTTAGAGAAGGTTCAAAAATACCCTTGGAAACTATCCCAGATCCTTCCGAAAGCTTTATCTGCAGGAGAGCAGGCTGGTGTGTTATCGGAAGAAGGCGCGAGAAAATTGGATGTGACCGGCAATCTGGAAGGGGGAATCCCGGTAGCACCACCAGAAGGAGATGCAGGAACCGGCATGACCGCCACCAATTCTGTGGCAGTCCGCACAGGTAATGTATCAGCAGGAACTTCGGTATTTGCTATGGTAGTCTTAGAAGAGGAATTAAAGGCAGTTCATGAAGAACTGGACATGGTCACAACTCCGGTAGGCGATGCGGTAGCCATGGTTCACTGCAATAACTGCACTTCTGATCTCAATGCCTGGGTAGGACTGTTCAAAGAATTTGCAGATACTTTTGGAATGTCTGTGGACATGAATGAGTTGTACGGAACCCTCTATCGCAAGGCATTAGAGGGTGAAAAAGACTGCGGATGTCTGGTGGCATTTAACTGCTTTTCCGGGGAACCGGTAGTGGGCTTAAATGAAGGAAGACCACTATTTGTGAGAAAACCGGATGCAGAATTTTCTTTAGCAAACTTTATGAGATCTCATCTGTACGCTTCCCTTGCTACTTTGAAGATGGGCTGTGATATCTTATTTAAAGAAGAAAATGTAAAAGTAGATACCCTTTATGGTCATGGCGGATTGTTTAAGACCAAAGGTGTGGGACAGAGCATTTTAGCAGCAGCCATGAATGCACCGGTGGCAGTTATGGAAACTGCAGGAGAAGGTGGACCATGGGGCATGGCAATCTTAGCTGCATATATGGCGAAAAAAGACGAAAATGAAGCTTTTGATGCGTACTTAAATAACAAAGTTTTTGCAGGTCAGACCGGTAGCGTGATGGAACCGGATCCGGAGGACGTAAAAGGATTTGACGCATACATAGAAAGCTATAGAGCCGCATTAGAAGCTGAAAAGGCCGCAGTAAAGGCTCTTCCACTGTAGATGATAGAAAAAATATTTGGAGGGAAATTATGTTAACAACAAAAAATTACAAATTCTGGTTTTGTACCGGATCACAGGATCTTTATGGAGATGAGTGCTTAAGAAAAGTAGCAGAACACTCTAAGATCATCGTAGCGAAATTAAATGAATCAGGACTGCTTCCATGCGAAGTAGTATGGAAACCAACCTTGATCACAAATTCTGTGATCCGTCAGACTTTTAATGAAGCAAATATGGATGAAGAGTGTGCCGGTGTTATCGTATGGTGCCATACTTTTTCACCAGCTAAGTCTTGGATCTTAGGATTAAAAGAATTAAGAAAACCACTTCTTCATTTCCACACTCAGTTTAATGAAGAGATTCCATATGATACCATTGACATGGATTTCATGAATGAGAATCAGGCGGCTCACGGAGACAGAGAATGGGGTCACATGGTAAGCCGTATGGGAATCGAGAGAAAGATCGTAGTAGGACACTGGTCTGATGAGAATGTACAGAACAAGATCGGATCTTGGATGCGCACCGCTATCGGTATTATCGAAAGCAGCCATATCCGCGTAATGCGTGTGGCTGATAACATGAGAAATGTAGCAGTTACTGAAGGAGATAAGGTAGAAGCACAGTTAAAATTCGGCTGGGAAGTAGATACTTATCCGGTAAATGAGATCGCAGAATGTGTAGATTCCGTTTCTGTATCGGATACCAATGCGTTAGTAGATGAATATTATGACAGATACGACATTTTATTAGAAGGAAGAGATCCGGAAGAATTCAGACGTCATGTAGCAGTTCAGGCACAGATCGAGTTGGGATTTGAGAGATTCTTAGAAGAGAAGAACTATCACGCGATCGTTACTCATTTTGGTGACTTAGGCTCCTTAAAACAGCTTCCAGGTCTGGCAATCCAGCGATTAGAAGAAAAAGGATATGGATTTGGTGCAGAAGGAGACTGGAAAGTTGCAGCCATGGTGCGTCTTATGAAGATCATGACCCAGGGAATGAAAGATGCAAAAGGAACTTCTATGTTAGAGGATTATACTTACAACATGGTCAAAGGAAAAGAAGGCATCCTTCAGGCGCATATGTTAGAGATCTGCCCAAGTATCGCAGAGGGACCGATCAGCATTAAATGCCAGCCATTATCCATGGGAGACAGAGAAGATCCGGCAAGACTGGTATTTACTTCCAAAGAAGGAAAAGGAATTGCAACATCACTGATCGACTTAGGCAACCGCTTCCGTCTGATCATCAATGATGTGGACTGTAAGAAATGTGAGAAGCCAATGCCAAAACTTCCAGTTGCTACCAATTTCTGGACTCCACAGCCTGATTTCTATACAGGTGCAGAGGCATGGATCTTAGCTGGAGGCGCTCATCATACTGCATTTACTTATGATCTGACCGCAGAGCAGATGGGAGACTGGGCAAATGCCATGGGTATCGAAGCAGTTTATATCGATAAAGATACAAATATCAGAGATTTAAAGAAAGATTTAATGCTGGGAAGTATCTATTATCGCTAATTTTTGGTCATATATTACGGGAATTGGGGAATAATCTCTGGTAGAATCAGGAAAGATATCACTTGTCATGACCCCACCATTTGTGATACACTGCACTTATTGGCAATAAAGCGGCATATGCCGTCCAAAATACATACCATATGTAAAACTGCATATGGGGAAGAAAAACAGTGCAATTTTGCAAGAAAGGAACAGACATGAACAATTTAGAGCTTCAAAAGAAAGCTGTTGAGGTTCGTAAGGGAATCATTACTTCTGTACACAGCGCAAAAGCTGGACATCCAGGCGGTTCTCTTTCAGCAGCAGATATCTTCACATATTTATATTTTGAAGAGATGAACATTGACCCTGCAAACCCAAAAGATGAGAACAGAGATCGTTTTGTATTATCCAAAGGACATACAGCACCAGGACTTTACTCTGCTCTTGCCCATAGAGGATATTTTCCGGTAGAGGATCTGCTGACTCTTCGTCACACCGGTTCTTATTTACAGGGACACCCAGATATGAAACACATTCCAGGTGTAGATATGTCTTCCGGTTCTTTAGGACAGGGATTATCCTGTGCTACAGGAATGGCTCTGGCAGCAAAATTACAGAACAAAGAATATCGTACTTACTGTCTCTGCGGTGATGGAGAGATTCAGGAAGGACAGATCTGGGAAGCAGCTATGTTCGCTGGTTTCCACAAATTAGATAATCTTTGTGTGATCGTAGATAATAACAATCTTCAGATTGATGGAACAGTAGAAGAAGTATGTTCTCCATATCCATTAGATAAGAAATTCGAGAGCTTCAATTTCCATGTGATCAACATTGATGGAAATGATATGGAAGCAATCCGTCAGGCATTTGAGGAAGCTAAGGCTACCAAAGGAATGCCAACTGCTATCATCGCTCATACTGTCAAAGGAAAGGGTGTATCCTTTATGGAACATCAGGTAGGATGGCACGGAAAAGCTCCAAATGATGAAGAATGTGCAATTGCACTGGAAGACTTAAAGAAAGCAGGTGAAGCATTATGTCAGATGTAAAGAAGATCGCAACAAGAGACAGCTATGGCAATGCTTTAGTTGAACTTGGAAAAGAACATGATAATCTTATTGTATTAGATGCTGACCTTGCAGCTGCTACTAAGACTGGTGTATTTAAGAAAGAATTTCCAGAGAGACATATAGACTGTGGTATCGCAGAAGCCAATATGACAGGCATTGCAGCAGGTATGTCTACCTGTGGTTATGTACCATTTGTAAGCTCTTTTGCTATGTTTGCAGCAGGACGTTCCTTTGAGCAGGTTCGTAATGCTATCGGATATCCACACTTAAATGTGAAGATCGGAGCAACTCACGCAGGAATCTCTGTAGGAGAAGACGGAGCAACTCATCAGTGTAATGAAGATATCGCTTTAATGCGTGCTATTCCAGGTATGGTAGTGATCAACCCATGCGATGATGTGGAAGCAAGAGCTGCAGTAAAAGCAGCTTATGAGCATCAGGGACCAGTTTATCTTCGTTTTGGAAGACTGGCAGTTCCTGTTCTTAATGATGAAGCAACTTACAAATTTGAAATTGGAAAAGGCGTAGAACTCCGTGACGGAAAAGACTGCACCATTATTGCAACAGGGCTTTGCGTAAACGAAGCTTTAGTTGCAGCAGAGAAATTGGCTGAGCAGGGAATTGATGCACAGGTTATCAATATCCACACCATTAAGCCATTAGATGAAGAGATCGTGATCGCAGCAGCTCAGAAGACAGGAAGGATCTTTACTGTAGAAGAGCACTCTATTATCGGTGGTCTTGGAGCAGCAGTTGCAGAAGTTCTTTCTGAAAAATGTCCTACTAAGCTGACCCGAATCGGTGTAGAAGACGTATTTGGAGAATCTGGACCAGCAGTAGAACTTCTTCATAAATACAAACTTGATGCAGAAGGCATTGCAGAGCGCGTTGCCAGCGAGATGAAATAATGTTAGAAGAATTAAAGAAACAGGTATATGAAGCAAATATGGAGCTCCCACGCAGAGGACTCATTACCTATACATGGGGAAACGTCAGTGGGATTGACCGCGCTACAGGTTATTTTGTTATCAAGCCAAGTGGTGTAGATTATGATGCTTTAACACCAGAGGATATGGTGGTCATGGATTTAGATGGCAATAAGATAGAGGGAAAATATCGCCCATCTTCTGATACAGCCACCCATCTGGAACTTTATAAGAGATACCCAGATATTGGAGGAGTGGTACATACCCATTCTCCGGAAGCTACCGCCTGGGCTCAGGCTGGACGGGATATCCCTTTATATGGAACTACTCATGCAGATTATTTTCTGGGATCTATTCCATGTGCGAGAAACCTCACACCGGAAGAGATCGAAGAGGCATATGAGAAGAATACCGGAAAAGTTATCATTGAGACCTTTGATACAAGAGGGGTCAATCCAATGTACACACCGGCTGTTCTATGTGCGAACCATGGACCATTTACTTGGGGAAAAGATGCCCCGGAAGCCGTTCACAATGCAGTAGTATTGGAAGAAGTAGCGAAAATGGCACGGTTTACAGAAAGTATCAACCCACAGGTGCAGCAAGCTCCGGATTGCATCAAAGAGAAGCATTTTTATAGAAAACACGGTGAGAATGCTTATTACGGACAAAAATAAATAAGAAAACGCGATTTATTGTACGGATTTTGGGACAATAAATGCATTATACTCCTTTCATCAGATTAAATGAGATTAGATCAGACGTGATTAGA
>JAGAOC010000050.1 GCA_017623935.1 Agathobacter sp.
CAAATCTTGCATAAAATGGATGATCCACATTCCATCTGATAACTATTGTCTTTCCTTCCTGCTCGGCTTCAAACATCACACCACTTTGTCCATAATGCATTGTGTCAAAACGAACATTTGCATTTGTGCCCTGATATTTTTTTGGCATACGAGTCCTGCGTTGTTCTTCATCCTGGGTTTCTTCTACAGTTTTCTGGGATGGCTCCTCCGCTTTTGGTTTTGAACTGTTTCTGGTTGCTTTCTTTTCCGGTGGAGTGATCAATACCTTTGCCTTCTTATTGATGGTCTCTTCCGCCTCAATGTGACTTGTCATTTCTTCTCCGGTAGCTTCCTGTCCCCGTTTGATCTTATTGGTCATGGAAGAGATCTGTAGCTTTAACATATGGCTGAGAGCATCATCAACAGAATCTACCATGTCTATGTTGTTTTTGGTAAAATTGACTCCCATTGCTTCATCCAGAGAAGAATCAAAGGAAATCTCTCCTCGGATTCTATTTCGGGAGTTATGTTTTGCAAACCATGGCATAACACCATAGGCAATCTCTCGGTTATTTCGTAATACGGAAAATCCCTGATTTGCAATATTAATGCCCAGTGCTTTTGCTTTTTCCTGGGAGGTATCTGGCAGCAATACTAATTTCACATGGACTTTTCCTGTCTTTTTATCGCCTGATATCTTGTCTAACCAATTCACTTCATATTCATCATCGGAATAGATCTCAGCTTCATACCCCTTTTCTACTCCCATTAACATAAGAGGATCTTCGGCTGAAATTGGTTTATCATTTACATAGAATTCTATCGAATTCATAAACATTCTATATTTTCGAGCAATTTCTTTGATCAGCCTATTAGAAAACTGAGTTACATTTTTGTTTTTCACGCCATGACACTCTTCTAAGATCACTATAGTTCCAGAAGGAGCATGATCCAACTGTGCGTGAAAGAATACTTTTTCCTGCTCGGTTGCCTTACCTAAATACTTTACAAAAGCATTTTCCTGTGTAATGACCTGCACGTCCGTTGCGCTTTTTAACACTGCATCGGAATCATCCGTTTTAGTCAACACAGTTGTTTTATCTGCTAAAGACAGACCAGCTGTACTGAGTCCCATACCATATTTTCCCAAATCAGACAGCTCATCATGAGTACTATCTGATCCAAATTTTAAGACCTCATCAAGTGCTTTCTCCGTCATGCCATATCCATTATCCTGAACGATGATCTGAAAATTACCAGCCTTATTGGATATGTACACCTTGATCACTGTGGCATTTGCATCAATGGAGTTATCGATTATATCACAAAGTGCTACATAATTATCGTACCCCAAGTGCTGCATTGCGTAGATTAAGATCTTTGCATTAGGATCATTGCGTGTTCCTGTTGCGGTTACTGCGTTTGTTGTTTCTGTTGTCATACTTTTTTCCTCCTATTTTGAAAAATAAAAAAGGGGTCCTATCAGATTATGATAGACCCGTCTCAAGTCAAACAGATACAACTATACGCTTGTAGAAAAATATACAGCTGCTCTACGCCCAATATTATATTAGACATATACTATTTTTTGACTTGTAAGACACGGTGCTATACCGAATCTTCACTTACATTCATAGCACAAAAAATAGTATCTGTGAAATATTTCCAAAAATCCCGTTATTTCTGGTCAAACTCCGCCCAGAACTGCTTCACAGTTCTTTCATAGCTTTCTTTATCCACTAGGTAACTCATGGCATGCTCTGCTCCCGGAACGATGAGTAACCGCTTTGGCGCTGCACAAGCCTTATAATTTTCATAGGTCATCTCCACCGGTACGAAATTATCGTCGGAACCATGGACAAAAAGAACCGGAACTTTGCAGTCCTTCATGGCTTCTACGCAGGAATACTCCCCCGGATCCACATTGATCTTCTTTTTGCACATATCCGTTGCCACTTTTCTAACAAAACTGTTGTAACTTAAATGAAGATTATCCCGCACCACATGACGCCAGATATCATGGGGAGAAGTGAAACCGCAATCTGCCATGATCCCGTGAACATTTTCCGGAAGGGAAAGCCCTGCCGCCATAAGTACCGTTGCTGCTCCCATGGAAATGCCCGCCAGGTAGATTGGATACTTGCCTTCCGTCTTTTCATTGACCCATTTGATCCAATCCAGACAGTCATGACGCTCCATCAGTCCAAAGCCCATATATTCTCCACCGCTTTCGCCCTGACCACGCTGTTCTGCATATAAAACACTGCAATTATTTTCCTTCCAAAAATCTGCAATTGCCCCAAAATCTCTGCACCAGGAAGATCGCCAGCCATGCATGGCAACAATGATCCTCTCTGTCTTATCACTTTCGTGCCAATGACCTACCAGACGCTCTCCATCCTCCGCTGTGATCTCAACCGTCTCACAATTACTATTTCGGAGTTTTTCTGCTGCTTCTTCTCTCGCTCCTGCGGTCTGATCCGGTACCGTGGAACCCGCCACTTTTTTCTTAGACTTCTCGGATGCCTTCGGTTGCTTGCGGTCTAATGCAACATTCATTAATATGGTGGTAACTCCATAGGAAATAGCTGTAGCTGCGGCAACTCCAGCTGCAACGCTCCCTGTTCCTATCAAGATTTTCTTTCCCGTTTTGTTCATAGCACTCATCCTTTCCTAACTGATACGATTTCCTTATTTACACGCCGTGCCTATTTATAAAATTTCCTTATTTTTGAAAAAACGATTCTTTCCTTTTATTATGTCCGTACACACGAGATTATTCAACTTAAATTTCTATTAAAAATTCCATTCCTCCCTCCCCTACCATTGACAGATCATGTCTTTCGACTCCAAGCAAACAAAAAACCAGGGCAGTGCCCTGGTTCTTCGCCGAGTATAAAACACAATTCAATTTATAATGCAGGTGGGATCATTCCTGTCTGCTCATATTCCTTCCAAGCCTTCTGGAATTTGAAGGTATAGATGATAGCGCAGATTCCAGCAACGACGATAAGCCATCCTGTCGCACGTCCGGTCATGATAACGCCGTAGATGAAATTGATAATAGAATATATAAAGACAACAATAGAACATGCACGGCTCTGTGCCAGCTGAATTCCAAGTCCCATACCAACCATAAATAAAACATCAATGATCGTACCGAGACCACTAGCCACCGTAAGGGTTAAAAGAACTGTCGCGATCATTGTGATTCCGGCACAGAAATACAAGAGGATCGCAGAAGCATTGATATTGCCTTTGCATTTCTTAAGATTCGGATGTTTCAAGAATTCCTTCTTAGTCATTTTCTGTCCATAAGGCTGTCCGTAAAACTGTCCCTGATTGAACTGATTTGGCTGTCCGTATGGGTTCTGGTTTGGCTGTCCATATGGATTCTGGTATGGCTGCCCATATGGGTTCTGATTTGGCTGTCCGTATGGATTCTGTGCCTGCATATTTGAAGCAGGTGCTCCACAGTTTGGACATGTCTGTAAACCATCTAAAAATTGATTACCGCAGTGTAAACATTGCATAATAAAATCCTCCATAAATAATTAATTTGTATTGTTGTCTAATCTTTTTTCCAGAACTCTATTGGTTCGTAATCCCGCAGTTCTGCCAGAAATCCTCGTTTCTGCAATTCCTCTTGAATCTGATCTAAAACCTGTTCGCTCTCGGCTGTTATAGTGTGATAGTGATAACCGGAGGTTACATCTTTTAAGGATTTTGATGTGCCGCTTTTTAACTTCTCAATATAAGCAGCCACATCTCTTCTGGATTTTAAGTTAATCTCTGCCCGAAGGATGTTGTAGGCTCTATGGTAGACAAATTCATCTTCTACTACGCCTCCAAAATCCACAAACAGATTCAATTCTTCTTCCATCTGCTCGTCTGTATGTTTCACTTTAAAGATCCGCTGACAGGAATCTTCTTTTTGGATGATATAACCGCGGCAGGTGCTGATGATATCCTGCTTCTGAGCCCGAAGGAGCGCAATGTCCTGGACAACTACCTGACGGCTGACCTCAAACATCTTGGCAAGAGCTGTTCCGGATACCGGCTGACTGGCTCCCTGCAGCAGGGCAACCATCTTTTCTCTTCGCTCTTCTCCGCTCATAGGCATTTTCTGTTCTTCTCCGCTCATAAATACCTTCTTTCTACTGAACTGGATGAAGATTTTTCAGAGAAATATCCATGATCGGTGCGGAATGGGTCAAAGCACCACTGGATACATAATCTACTCCAAGTCCTTTGATTCTCTCAATATTTTCTCTTGTCACATTACCAGAGATCTCGATCTCTGCTTTATGATCGATAATAGAGATAGCTTCCTGCATAACCTCTGTGGACATATTATCTAACATAATAATATCAGCCCCAGCTTCTACCGCTTCTCTTACCATATCTAAATTTTCTACTTCAACTTCGATCTTTCTTACAAATGGAGCATAATCTTTTGCCATCTGGATAGCTTCTTTTACGCCGCCTGCTGCTCCGATATGGTTGTCTTTTAATAAAACACCGTCTGTCAGGTTGTATCTGTGGTTATGACCGCCTCCTACGCGAACTGCGTATTTTTCAAAAATACGGTTGTTTGGTGTGGTCTTTCTGGTATCTAACAGCTGGATTCCTGTTCCTTCTAAGAGCTTGGAAATGGAATTGGTGTAAGTAGCAACACCACTCATTCTCTGGAGATAATTTAAAGCGGTACGTTCTCCTGATAAAAGCACACGGATATCTCCTTTTACCTTCGCCATGAGCTGTCCTGCTTTTACTGCGTCTCCATCTTCTACAAAAAATTCAATCTCTGTCTTCTCATCTAATAATTCAAATACTCTTGCAAATACTTGAAGTCCGCAGATGATTCCGTCTTCTTTACAGATCAGATCTACTTCGCCCGGGCAAGCCTTTGGCATTACAGAGTTTGTAGTAACATCTTCACTTGTAATATCTTCTTTTAATGCATTTAAAATATATGGATCTACATTTAATTTCATTGTTATTGGATCGTACATTTATCTAACCTCTCTATCTCTTTTAATACTATATCTTTATATCGCATCTCTAAAGCTGCTTTATCTTCATATACACTCAGATCCGCTTCCTGTACCAGCTTTATATCCTGCTTGGTGTTTTCAAACTCTTCCGTCATTTCTTTGGCTGCTCTCTTAGCAAATACCAGACTCTCTAACAGGGAATTGCTGGCAAGACGGTTTTTCCCATGAACACCATTGCAGGCGGTCTCTCCAATGGCATAGAGCTGTTCCATGGAAGTGTGGCTGGACATATTGACCTTGATCCCGCCCATAAAATAATGCTGGGCTGGCACTACCGGAATACATTCTTTTAACACGTCATAGCCCATCTGTCGGCAATGCTCCATGATATTTGGAAAATGCTCCCGGATCTCTTCCTCTGGAATATTTTCCATAGAAAGCCATACATAAGGCATTCCGTCTTTTTCCATCTGCTTGCGTATCTCTTCTGTCAGTCGGTCCCGTGGAAGGAGTTCATCTACAAAACGCTCTTTTTTTGCATTATACAAAACTGCTCCTTCTCCTCGCACAGATTCAGAGATCAAAAAGCTTCTCTCCTGAGGATTCTCAGAATACAGAGTTGTTGGATGGATCTGCACATAATTGATATTTTCCAATTCGATCCCATGCTCTAAAGCAATGGCAATCCCATCCCCTGTTAAATGCTTGTAGTTGGTGGAATATTTATACAGTCCGCCGATTCCTCCACAGGCAAGCACGGTATAATTAGCACTGATGGTAGATAATCTGCCCTGCTCGTCCCGGACTACTGCACCATAACATACATTGTCCTCTGAAAGGATATCCACCATGGTACAATGCTCCATGATCTGAATGTTCGGGCACTGCTGCACTTTCGCATATAACTTTCTTGTGATCTCTTTTCCTGTAATATCTTTGTGGAAAAGGATTCTCTTGTTGGAGTGCGCCCCTTCTCTGGTAAAGCTGAGACTTCCATCCTCTTCCCTCTGAAAATCCACTCCATAGGAAAGCAGATCCTTTACAGTGTCCTGAGAAGAACGGATCATGATCTCTACCGCTTCCGGATTATTCTCTGAATGTCCGGCGCGCATAGTGTCTTCAAAATAGCTCTCATAATCCGATTCATCCTTTAACATACACATTCCGCCCTGGGCTAAAAATGAATCACTGTTTTCCACGATGTCCTTTGTTATGATTAGGATTTTCTTATCTGTTGGAAGCTGCAACGCACAATATAAACCGGCACATCCGCTTCCTACGATCAAAATATCTGTTTCCATGATTTTATGCCTCGTTTTCTACTTAGCCAGAACAAGCATCTGCTCCAATGGATTTTTCGCCTGTTCCATGATCTGATCCTCTAAGATGATCTCATTCTGAGCATCCAGATTTTCTAAAATGTTCTCTATCTTCTCCAAAGTAACTTTCTTCATATCATGACATACCTGACAGTCATTTACCGGATAGAATTCTTTATTTGGATTTTCTTTCTTTAACTGATGGAAAACACCAGTCTCTGTAGCAACTATGTATTCTTCTGCCTCATTATTTCTAGCAAAAGTGATAATATCTGCGGTACTTCCAATATAATCAGAATGTTTTAAGATATCATCGGCACATTCCGGATGAGAAAGCACCAATGCCTTTGGATGAGCTTCTTTTGCCTTTAACAAGGAAGCTTCATCGATCATCTGATGGATTGGGCAGTAACCATTGTGATAAATAAATTCTTTCTCTGGTAACGCAGCTGCCACAAAATGTGCCAGATGGCTGTCTGGAATAAAATAGATCTGTTTCTCTTTCATTCCCCCTACTACCTTTACTGCATTGGAAGAAGTTACACAAACATCAGATTCTGCTTTTACTTCTGCGCTGGAATTTACATAACATACTACTGCAGCTTCCGGATACTGTGCACGAACTTTTCTTACCTGTTCTGCATTGATCATATCTGCCATACCACAGCCTGCAGTCTCGTCCACCATGTAGACGTGCTTAGATGGGTTTAACAGCTTAGCACTCTCTCCCATGAAAGATACTCCTGCAAATAAAATATTCTGCTGATCTACCAGTGCTGCCTTCTTAGCTAAAGCATAGGAATCTCCCACAAAATCTGCCACATCCTGTACTTCGCCATCTACATAATAATGAGCCAGGATCACCACATCTTTCTCCTGCTTTAACTTACTGATCTTCTCACTTAATGTCATAAGTCCTCCTTATGGAACCAGTTTCCATTTTCAGAAATGTCAACCTATTGTAAAATTTCGTAAATTATAACACAGTTTCCCAGAGCTGACAAGACAGTTGTAAATCTACTGTCATTCTGCTGTAAATTCCAATCTTCCACGGTGGTTTTCGTGCAATATGTATAAAAAGTTGCGCCCGGTGCGTGATCGGTGCCAAGTGTATGGCACCAAAAAACGGCACCGTCTCCACAAGGGAAACTGCGCCGTCTTCATTTTATTCGTGCAACAAATAGTCCTTATCTTCTTTCACGATCTCTATCATGATATCCGCGATATCGGGATCGAACTGGGTTCCTTTTCCTTTTTCCAATTCACTTAAAACGATCTCCTGAGAAAGTACATCACGGTAGCTTCGCTTAGAGGTCATGGCATCATAGGCGTCTGCCACACCGATGATC
>JAGAOC010000051.1 GCA_017623935.1 Agathobacter sp.
AATCTACTGTTAAAGGTTGTTAATCAATTGCTTGATTACCTTGTTCGTCTAACCTTTCGGTCAGTTGAATAATTCTCATTGAATCTTTCAAGGTTATTCACTGTTCAGTTATCAAAGTTCTTTGTTTTGTTGTCAACCGCGACAACTTCTTAAGTATATCAGGTGTTGTCCGTTTTGTCAACAACTTTTTTTATTTATTTTTTCTGGCGAACCAGAAACAATATTTATATGCCTTGGCGAACTCTCCAATTCAATGCGTTTCGCTGTCAGCTCGATTATAATATCACGGTGGATTCCTAAAGTCAACAAGAAATTTCATTTTTTTACAATTATTTTTTCAGACCACAATATCTTGTTTTTTCCAAAAGAAAGCACCCCAATAAACACTGGGGCGCTTTGTATATATTGCTATTCTATTAGATATTATTTCCTATATAAATAAGAAAAGAAGATTCAACAATGGGTTGTTTTCATAGATCCAGATCAAAATTGGATTCTCATAGATCCATGCGATCAATGTCTGCCCCATTTCTGTCACACTAAAGAAACTTAATACTGCAAGGAGCAACCATATGATCAATATTCCCTTGATCGCGCCTGCTATGATTCCTAAGGTTTTATTCGCGGTGTCAATGACCGGAAGTTTTGAAACAATATCCAGCACTGCTCCTAATACAAAAACTAAAACCACTGCCAGGATCATGATCACAACAGAAGTCACGCCTTTTATCACAACAACAGTAATCGTTGCCGCAAGTGTTCTATACACCGGAGAAAGTGCAGAGTCTGTTACTGCCTCCAGCGATTCATCTATTTTTATCTCCTCTTGCATTTCTTCTAATTTATCCAAAACCGCATCTGGGAGGTAAATTCCATATTGTTCCAGAGCTTTAAGTCCCTGTGTCTCTCCTATTTCCAGCTGGGTTCCAAGTTGCTCTCCAACTTCCTGCTGTTTTTCTTCGATCCCTTTTTCGATCTGCTCATATACATATGCTTCAATCCCCGTTGGAATAGATGTATGATTCATCACCCAATCTGTTGCTACAGGGGTCAGGCAGGTGGTCAATATCAACACTAAGATCCACGCCACCAAAGAATATGCAGCTTTCACAAAACCTTCCTTGTATCCTAACACAATATTCAATGCCAAAATCAAGATTCCGGCAATTAATACTAAATTCATTTCAAATGTACCTCCTCAATTGCTTCATCAAATAAGAAAATGTAATCTTGTCCGTTCCCATTGGATAATATATCCATGAGTTTCGTATCGAAGCGGTATAAGAATTTCTTAATACTATGTATTGTAAACAATTCACACTCATACTGATTCTTTACACAGATTTCGTTATTATCTAAAAAAGAGATCGCGTCATACATTATGGCCGTGTCATTTTCCATGACTTTTCCACCATTTAAATTATATACTTCTATATGATATCCACTCTCTATACTTTCATTACTATATGCGATCCCAATATACTTTTCATTGTAAAAGACGCTGGTCAACTCTTTTTGCACGAAGATTTCTTTTTGCATCTTGGGTTTTTCTTTCCCCTGGAATATGATTATCTCAGAATCACCTATGGCGATCATAGTATCTTCTGATATATATTCGATCTCCGGGATCAACATATCCGAATAAGAAAATGTTCCAACATTGTTGTTGATCTCATTCTGGCCTACAGAATCCAGATTATAGAATGTGATGGTGGATTTCACATCGCCATCATTGACATCGATCATCCCCACAGCTAGCTTTTTGCCATCATAAGAAAAAGCCAGGTCAATGGGAAATCCTCCTTTTTCTCCGTAAAACTCTCCGTTCGCCAGTTCCCCGCCGGTCTTATCATATACCTTCAAATAAGAAGTTTGATCTTCTTTCATTAATACTGCGATCGTTCCTTGGGAGGCAATACATACTGTCTGGATTGGCTTGGCTGTTTCAATCTGCTTCACCACTCCGGATTTCTGCATAATATAGATCAGCGTCCCTCCTCTATCATAAATGACCAGATAGTCTTTGCAGATATCTATCTTCGGAGACACCATTTCAAAGGATTGATTCCATAACAACTCGTTATCTGAAGTCATATAACCAATTCCATCATTACTATATTCTATGATATTCCCCAAGAACTTCTCATATTTTGCAGCTTCACTTCCATTACGATCGACACTGTTTCGTATTTCGTAAGAGTCATATCCTCGTACAGCCATCCATAATTGCGCCAAAAATATGGTAACGATCACTCCAAGACTGACACCTATAACTCTCCAGAAAATTTTCTTACGATGTATTCTTATCTTCTCATCCAGTTCCTCGAAATTGGTTTCGACGGTCTGAAAACCTTCTTTTTTTGTCATTAATGTTTCTTCTCTCCTCAAGCTATTACAATTACGAAACCATTATAGCATTTTATTTCAAAACCTTCATCCTTTTTCTTTAATTTCCCGTTTCAATCCCACCATCTACTTTTTCTACAGGGATCTCAGGAATCTCTTCTGCTGTCTGACTTCCTGCACTTGGTACAGATTCCTGCTCTATCGTCTGGCTTTCCACACTCGGAGCCACCTCCTGTTCTGTGGTCTGACTTCCTGCACTTGGTACTGCTTCTCCTGCCACAGTCTGGCTGTCTGTATCCTGACTTTCCAAATTGGAAACCGCTTCTTCTGCGGTCTGTGTGTCAGTTCCCTGCACGTTTTGCTGCTCTGTGGTCTGGGAATCCCCTTTTGATGCCCCAGATACCCAGGTTTGAATGTCTTTGACAGCCTCCTGGTTTTTACTGATCGCCACACCTATGATCCCTACTAGTAAAAAAAGTACGATCATTGCAGCCGCAGGATTTCTTTTTTTCCGCGACTGTGTATTCTGCTGCGTTTCCTGAAGAAACTGCCTATAATATCCACCCGAACGTCTCCCTGAGGCCTCCTCGGAATCCACTTGAATCCTCGTTACGGAATATCCTTCTTCCGAACTGCGCCGATCCTGTGTCGCGCTTACCCGTCGTGATTGATATTCTTCCTGTGTTCCACTTGCCCGGCGGGGCTGATATTCTTCCTGTGTTGCACTTGCACGGCGGGGCTGATACTCTTCTTGAGGTGGTGCGGCACTTACACGGCGAGTCGAATATTCTTCTTGAGAGGGTGTAAGACTCACACGGCGAGGCTGAGAACTGACCCTTCGGGTTGAGGATGAATTCTGTTTGATCCATTCAACTTCCAGATCTACAGGTTCTGGCACTGGTGTTTTTACACCACTGTAAAAAATATAGAAACCTGATTTCGGATAAAGTCTGTTGCTCCTTAATATAAAGAAGGCTTCATCCCCCGCGGTGGTGTCCATCAAAAATAGTAGTTGATGGATCCCTCCGAAATGCTCCCGGTGGATCGCTTCTAATTCTGCTGTTGCAGAAGGTTTCGTCCCCCGCTGATCAAATGCCCAACCCACAATGATGGAATCTGTATAATTCCTTTTTATCTCTCGGAAAACTTCGCTCCAGGAATGGTTGTTCCACACTGGTATCCCTTCCCGAAATTCAATATCATAGACCGGAATTACCCCTTCTATAAAAGTCTTATATTTCCCATCTGCACATTCTGTATGTCCCATGAAGACAAACACTCTCTTGTCCCGAAATTCGTCTATATGAATCCTAGTATATACCGAGTCTTCTATGTATATCTTCTCCTCATCTGAGCCAGGGGTTCCAATCTGGGTAATGTTTTTCAAATTATGTGTATTTACAATCTCAATCATAATAGCCTCCTTTTTGGAGACTATGCTATCATAGGGACTTCGTAGATTTTGGCAGATTAAGAGAGCATTTCCAGAAAATTTTTCGACAAAAAACCTGACCTTATATTCAGGTCAGGTTATGCAATCCTTATAATTCAGTTCGTCCTTCCAAAGCTCGAAGAAGTGTGACTTCATCAATATATTCAAGATCTCCGCCCACTGGTACACCGCTGGCGATCCTTGTCACTTTAATTCCAGTCGGCTTAATGAGCTTACTGATATACATAGCGGTAGTTTCACCTTCCAAACTGGAGTTAGTTGCAATAATAACTTCATCTACATCCTGTTCAAGGCGCACCATAAGCTCCTTCAAACGAATGTCATTCGGTCCGATTCCCAGCATTGGTGAGATAGCGCCATGAAGCACATGATAGACCCCTTCGTATTTGCCAGTCTTCTCGTAAGCCACCAGATCTCTGGTATTCTCTACTACCATGATGACCTTGTGATCCCTGCCCTGATCCTTACAGATCGGACAAAGTTCTTCGTCCGTCAATGTAAAGCAACTCTTACAATAACGTACTTTTTCCCGGGCATTCACAATGGCGTGGGAGAGGCTCTGCGCCTGCTCTACGGGCATATTTAAAATATGAAAAGCAAGACGCTGGGCTGTTTTTGCGCCGATTCCCGGAAGGGATGATAATTCTTCGATTAATTTGGATATTTCCTTGCTATAGTAATCCATGACTACCTCTTAGAATGGGAGACTTCCGCCCAGTCCTCCGGTAATCTGTGCCATTGACTGCTGAGATGCTTCTTCTACTTTACGAAGAGCTTCATTGGTTGCTGCCATGATCAGATCTTCCAGCATTTCGATATCATCTGGATCTACAACTTCCTCGGACAGTTTTACTTTGATCACTTCACGTTTACCGGAAACAGTTACTTCTACTGCTCCGCCGCCTGCTGCTGCAGTTACTTCCTGCTCTTCTAATGCTTTCTGAGCTTCTTCCATCTGTCTCTGCATTTTCTGAGCCTGTTTCATTAAATTGTTCATATTTCCCGGCATTCCGCCTGGGAATCCACCTCTTTTTGCCATGTGGGGCAACCTCCTAATCTTCTATTTCAATATCAAATGGTATAATATCACGCAGATCTACTACTGCGTTCTTTGCACTATGACCGCTTTCATTCTTGCGAACAGAGATCTCCATCTCTTTTCCGCAAAATCCTGCTATCTGTTTTTTTAATTCTTCGTTGCAATCCGCCCGATTTCCGGACAGATATTCGTAGGCGTTTGGATCATCATAGACAAGCACCAATTCTCCATTATTACCCAAAGTCGGAATCCCTTTTGCCAGATAGGTCTTGGTAATTCCTCCGATAGCCGACAAGATCCGCTGCCAGTTCTTAATGACATTCTGAACATCCTCAGGAATCGCCTTAGGCAGTTCCTGTTTTGGCGGAGGTGCTGTCGGAGCACTGGATGCTACCGCCCCTCCTTGCGCCTGAACTACTACACCATTTTCTAAACGATGCTCCAATTCTTCGATCCTGTGAATCAGTGCATCGTAATTTTCTTCCATCTGTGGTCGGCATAATTTGATAAGAGCGATCTCAATTAAGATCCTCTTTTGTGCTGCATATTTCACCTGATTGCTCAGTTCCGAAAAAATTCGAATAAAGCGCATCAACACTTCCGGCTTGACCATAGCCGCTTCTTCCTTCAACGCCACCAGATTATCACTGGATATATCCAAAACTTCTTCCATATTATCAGAGCTTTGCAATAAGAGCAAGTTCCTTAAATACCAGGTAAAATCATTTACCAATTGGCCTAATTCCCTGCCTTCTACTACCAGTTCTTCTAATATTCCGATCGCTCCTGTGGCGTCTGAAGCCAAAATACACCGAAGGAGTCTGGAAAATACTTCTGTATCTACGGCTCCTAATACCTCTAAGACGTGATCATAGGTCAGCTTCTGCCCCAGATAAAAGGCGATACACTGATCCAAAAGGCTCAACGCGTCTCGCATGGAACCGTCACCGGCCTTTGCCACATAGCGGATCGCTTTCTCCTCTACTTCCACCTGTTCTTCCTTCATCAATTCCGACAGACGATCTGCGATTGTATCAATAGAAATACGATGGAAATCATACCGCTGACAACGGGATAAGATGGTGATCGGTATTTTATGAGCTTCTGTTGTTGCTAAAATAAAAATAACATAGGAAGGTGGTTCTTCCAATGTTTTCAGCAGTGCATTAAATGCTCCTATGGAAAGCATATGCACTTCGTCGATAATGTAAACCTTGTATTTGCCCTCAGTCGGGCGATAAGTAACTTCTTCTCGGATCTGACGGATATTATCTACACCATTGTTAGAAGCCGCATCGATCTCTATGACATTCATGGAAGTCCCTGCCGCAATCGCTTTGCAGGCAGGGCACTCACCACAAGGGCTCCCTTCTACGGGAGCCTCACAATTTACTGCTTTTGCAAATATTTTCGCCACTGTGGTCTTTCCAGTTCCTCTGGTGCCACAGAACAGGTATGCATGTCCAATACGATCTGCTTTTATCTGATTCTTCAAAGTTGTTACAATATGATCCTGACCTTTTACATCATCAAATTCCTGTGGTCTGAATTTTCGGTAAAGGGCTGTATAAGACATGCTGTCTCACCTGCTTTCTAATTTAATCTCCGAAGCTGATTCCAATCCGTTTTGCTTCTTTAATCATCTGTCCGTTAGGATCTACTGTCTTAAGTTTACCTGCAACCTCTCCTAAAGGTACGCGTTTTGTCTTATTGTCGATCATGGCGATCATAACACCATATTCTTTGTCCATGATGGCTTTAGCTGCTGCCGCACCTAATCTGGTACATAATACACGATCGTATGGGCATGGGCTTCCGCCTCGCTGGGTATGGCCAGGAACTGCAACTCGCACTTCGCTACCTAATTTCTTAGAGATCTCTGCTGCGATCTCATAGGAAACAGATGGATATTTACGTTCTGCCACTTTTGCCTTGTATTCTTTCTTGGAAAGAGCTGCGTCTTCCTTAGAAATAGCGCCCTCTGCTACCGCCAGAATGGTAAATCCTTTGCCCTGGCTGCTTCTCTTCGCAATGGCGTCTACTACTTTGTCAAGATCATATGGGATCTCTGGAAGTAAGATAATATCTGCTCCACCTGCAACACCTGCATATAAAGTCAGCCAGCCAACTTTATGTCCCATAACTTCTACGATAAATACGCGGTTATGAGAAGCTGCTGTAGTATGGATGCAGTCGATCGCGTCTGTTGCAATGTTGATCGCACTCTGGAAACCAAAGGTCACATCTGTTCCGTAGATATCATTGTCGATAGTCTTTGGAAGATGAATGACATTCAGTCCTTCTTCTCTTAATAAGTTCGCTGTCTTCTGAGTTCCGTTTCCTCCCAGGATCACAAGACAGTTCAGGTTCAGCTTATGATAAGTCTGCTTCATTGCTTCCACTTTGTCCAGCCCGTTCTCATCCGGCACTCTCATGAGCTTAAATGGCTGACGGGAAGATCCTAAGATGGTTCCTCCTTTTGTAAGGATTCCTGAAAAATCAGAGGATGTAAGTAAGCGATAGTGTCCATAGATCAGCCCTTTATAGCCGTTCTCGAATCCATACACTTCCAATTCATCCACGTTTGCAGCAAGTCCTTTTACAACGCCGCGCATTGCTGCATTTAATGCCTGACAATCCCCACCACTGGTCAACATACCAATTCTCAACATAGTCCTTCATCCTTTCTATATGTCATTTTCTCTTACATTAGCTTTCCCATTATTTTTATCCCCATGCAAAAGCCATGTTTACGTTGCTACTATTATAATATAACTGCCCCAAAGTTGCAATGTACTCTCTTAGCCTCTTGCCTTCTTGGAATTCTCGTTCTTTCGCTCTTCATTTGCTGCGGAACGCTCCTTTTTTCGGCCTATGTATACATTCCATTTCATATATGCTTCCTGAGCATTTCTGGATTTGTAGATGACATTTCGTTCTTCACCTAAAATATCCGTTATGCTATACCAGCCTCTGTCGTACTGGAATTCTGCCGTCTTGCCTTCTAACTCTTTGTTGCCCAGAACAAATTTATGAATCGCCTGCTGTTGTCCCATTCTGTACCTCCTCTGCCAACACATACTCTACTGCTTCTTTCAGTTTCTCGTCTTTTCGGTACTGAGGAGTATCTTTTAAAGCGCTCGCTTCTTCTTTTGTAAATAATTCCCGTAAAACAACCTGATGATTATCCACCGGAATATATGCAATCTTTGATGAATCCATAACGGATCTTAACACATAATAAGGTACTCCTTCGCCCTTCTTTGCTGAGAGCTGAATAACGTTATCTACCTGGCACACGCCAATCGTCTCACTATAAATAATTTGTTTCTTCTGAAACATGCAAATGCCTCCGTTTTCTGGCATACCGCCCATATGGATTTATTTTATCACAACTTATTCCTATGTGTCAAAAAAACTGTCTGGTCTTATATTTTTTTCTTTTTTTGAATCTAGCAATCATACCAGTTGAGTTTATAATAAGGGACTATAAAAGAAATTTTTAACTTGTAAAAACAAATCGAGGTTTAATTTATGAAAAAAGCCGCTGTGATTAATGATCTGTCCGGTTTTGGCAAATGTTCCTTGACTGCAGCGATCCCTGTGCTTTCTGTCATGGGAGTTCAGTGTTGCCCTGTTGCTACTGCTGTTTTGACAGGTCAAACCGGGTATTCCTATTATCATTGCCGGGATCTGACAGATATGATGGAACAATATACAGACGCCTGGACCCAGAATCAGGTTCATTTTGATTCTATCTATACCGGATACGTTACTGGAATTGAACAAATTGAATATATTATGCATTTTATTGATACATTTCGGAAAAAAGATACTTTTCTTCTGGTAGATCCTGTTATGGGAGATGACGGAAGGGTATACGGCATGTACACTCCTGAACTTTTAGAGGGCATGAAGAAATTATCAAGAAAGGCGAACCTGATCACGCCAAATCTGATGGAGGCGGCGCTATTGACGGATTCTGATGTTTCTGATATTTTTTCTGATTTTACAGCAGATGTTCTCTTAGGAAAAGCGCAAAAGCTGGGCGAAACCCTTCGGAATCTGGCAGAAGTTCCTCAGGATGTGGTCATTACCGGCATTAAATGCAAAAATGACGCAACACCTTTCATTTATAATCTGGCTGTAACAGAAACCGGAGTCCATACCTGTCGCAGTCACTTTTTTCAGAAAAGCTTTTCCGGCACCGGCGACCTGTTCGCGTCTGTTATGTGCGGTGGAAAGACCAAAGGATTATCCACCCAGGAATCTATGGAACTTGCAAAAAATTTCCTGTATCACAGTATTGCCGATACCATGAATGAAGATATTCCAGGAAATGACGGCGTGAACTTTGAGAAGTTCCTTTCTGAACTGATCTTAAACTAAGCATAAATTTAAAGGAGGTAATTTTTATGTCAAACAACATACATACACAAAACTTATCAACGAAAGCATCCTCAACCGCTTCCAGTCGGCAGATCCGTCTTTTGACTTCCACCGCGATCTTTGCAGCTATGATCACCTTAATGACCGCATATATCTGCCATGTGCCAGTAGGAGTGAACGGAGGATATGTGCACTTCGGAGACGGACTTATCTATATTGCAGCCACACTGCTTCCAACACCTTACGCTCTTGCAGCAGCTGCTATCGGCGGCGGACTTGCAGATCTTCTGACTGCTCCCATGTGGACAGTTGCAACTATCATTATTAAAATGGTGATCACTATTCCTTTTTCTAACAAAGGCTCTAAGATCATCACTCCAAGAAATGTGATCGCAACAGGAATTGCTTTCCTTCTTTCTGGTACCGGTTACTATATTGCAGAAGCGATCCTTTTCGGTACAGAAACCGCTTTCCTTATGTCTTTATCCGGCAGTCTTGTACAGAGCTTAGGCAGTGCCATCGTTTTCATTGTACTTGGCCTATTCCTTGACAAACTTAACTTTAAGAACAAGTTCTTAGCATAATTTAATCTAAATTCAATTTTCATACTATTCATTTAGAACAAAGGAGAATCATATGGCAGACATTATTTACACTTATAAAAACCAAGTTTATGCAAACATTACCAACAAATGTGACTGCGCTTGTACTTTCTGTGTGCGCTCTTTAAAAGATGCAGTTGGTGAAGCAACCACTTTATGGCACGAGAAAGATCCAAGCTTAGAAGAGATCAAAGCCGCTATTGATGCTTTTGATTTTACCGGATATGAAGAATTTGTCTTCTGTGGATACGGAGAACCGACCTGCGCTTTGGAAAATCTTCTTGCCAGCGCAAAATATATAAAAGAAAATCACGATTTAAAAATCCGTCTGAACACTAATGGTCTGGGCAATCTGTATCACAAACGAAATATCATTCCTGAACTTGCCACTGTGATCGACAGCGTGTCCATCAGTTTGAACGCTCCAGACGCAGAAAGCTATCAGAAGGTAACTCGACCTCAGTTTGAAAACGCCTATGAAGCGATGCTGGATTTCGCAGAAGAGTGTAATCACACCTTAAGTCACACACAGTTATCTATCGTAGATGTGCTTCCAGCAGAAGACATTAAGAAATGTCAGGAAATCGCAGACAGCAGAGGAGTATACTTAAAAGTTCGTAAATATAGCTAAGATATAAACATTGAATCATGCAAATGCACTACGTGCAAACAATGCGCAGCTACTCTGTACGCTATTCCACTAAGCTCGAAAGGACCTCGCTAAGTGGAATATGTGTCGCGGAGAAAAAATTAGTTGCTTTGCAACACCGCTCGCGCACAGAGAGTTCGCAAGCGAACTCTCTGTTTTACACCTCTATTAAAGTCGGGTGAGCCTGCGCAGTAATGGAGTTCCCATATCGGTATTCTTAGGAACATCCTCTCCAGACACCTCCGCCAGGCGATTCCGAATATTTTGCATTCTCTCATCTAAAGAAGCACTCACTTCTGCACAATCCTGCAATTCTTTCGCCAAATGCTCTGTTTCTGATTCCGGGATATTCTTTTTATAACGCACTTTATGTTCCAGACTTGCCCAGAAATCCATTGCTATGGTACGAAGCTGAACTTCAACCTTCATCTCACGTTTTTCATTCTGGAGAAAGATTGGAACTGCCACGATCAAATGCAGACTTCTATATCCGCTTTCCTTCGGTTTCTTTATGTAATCCTTCTTCTCGATCAGACGAATATCGTCCTGTTGAAGCAGACAGTCTGCCAACAGGTAGATATCCTCAGGAAAAGAACAGATCACTCGAATCCCCGCCACATCATTAATATTTTTCTCAATGGATTCCACCGAAAGGGGAAGTTCCTTCTTCTTTAACTTCTTCATGATCCCATCTGTAGATTTCACTCTGGTCTTGATACTCTCAATAGGATTTCTGTCATACCGCAAAGAGAACTGCTCATTCAACACTTTAAATTTGGTTTCCACTTCCATAATGGCACAACGATAATATGCCATCAGTGTATCCATGGGAAGCATATTCTGCTGAATAAAATCCATAAATTCATCCGTCAAAATTGTATCCCTGACGAACTGGTCCCTCATTTTCTGTAAATATCCTTCTTCAAACATACGATCTACCCCTTCTCCTTTACTTTCTCGATGATTCCGCCCCCTACAACATAGTCATCTTTGTAAAAAACAGCTGCCTGACCTGGCGTCATGGCTCTTTGCGGTTCCTTAAATCTACATTCAACAAGCCCATTCTCTACTGGTTTTATCACGCATTCCGCTCCTTTATGCGAATACCGCACTTTCCCGATGACTTCCATTTCGCCTGAAAGAGCTTCTATTGCCATATAATTCATACCACTGATGTAGCAGGTGGTCTCAAACAGATCTTCAGATCTACAAATAACCACTTCATTCGTTTCCGGACGAAGTTCCCGTACAAAAAGTGGCGTTTCTGCCGTGATTCCCAGACCTTTTCTCTGGCCGATGGTGTAATGAATGATACCCTTATGCTGTCCTAAGATGTTTCCATCTTTATCTACGAAATTGCCCGGTCTGCTTTCCATTCCTGTCTCTCTATAAATAAATCCCGCATAATCATGGTCTGGCACAAAACAGATGTCCTGACTATCCTTCTTCGACGCCACTGGCAATCCTGCGTCAATAGCAATCTGGCGGATCTTATCTTTCTCAAAGTCACCTACTGGCATTAAGGTATGAGCAAGCTGGTCCTGAGTCAGATTGTAAAGGGCATAAGTCTGGTCTTTTGCTGC
>JAGAOC010000052.1 GCA_017623935.1 Agathobacter sp.
GTGAAGCCCCCCTCAAGATGAGATATCCCTTCCCAAGAGGAAGTAAGACCCCTTGAAGACTACAAGGTAGATAGGGCAGAGGTGGAAGCATGGTAACATGTGGAGCTGACTGTTACTAATCGGTCGAGGGCTTGATCAAAAGAAAGTTTCTCAAATCTGTATGAAGTTTTGAAGGTATGTACCTTCTACAAAGGAATCGATTGCTAAGCAATTAGGTTACTAATCCTCGATAGCTCAATGGTAGAGCACTCGGCTGTTAACCGAGTTGTTGTAGGTTCGAGCCCTACTCGGGGAGTTTTTTATTATATGAGGCTCCATGGTCAAGCGGTTAAGACATCGCCCTTTCACGGCGGTAACACGGGTTCGATTCCCGTTGGAGTCATTTTCAAGAAAAGCTTGACGTAATAAAGAGTCTTTGCTACAATTGAAAAGAATTAAATATCTGGTGACTTAGCCAAGTGGTAAGGCCCCGGTCTGCAACACCGTCATCGCCGGTTCAAATCCGGCAGTCACCTCTCAAGAAGAGTTCAATTAGAGCTCTTCTTTTTTTTGTTCATTAGAAGAAAAATAATGATAAAAATGAATAATGATTCATCTTTATCTTGACAGAAGAAAATTTGATAGATAAAATGAAAGCATATTCATTTTAATAAAGAGGATAAAACTATGGATAAGAAGAGAAAACAAATAATAGAAAATAATGAGATTTCCGAGCTGTATACATTTACATTAGGCAAAATGCCACAAAAAGTCTTAATTGAAGGAAGAAGTAAAGAACTTCCAGTTGTGATCAATCTTCATGGTGGTCCGGGGACACCGATTCCTTTTTCGGTAGGCTGTCGAGGATTATTTCCAGAGTTTACGGATCGTTTTCTAATGGTGTACTGGGATCAATTAGGTTGTGGGATTAATGATCATCCATTAAAATCTGAGTTTACAGTGGAGTCTTTTGTGGAGATGACAGTGGATTTGATTGGCGAAGTAAAGAAACTGTTTTCTGCAAATAAGATCATTCTCTTTGGTATGTCCTGGGGAAGTATTCTCGCTTTAAAGGCTTCACATAGAGTGACAGAAATGGTGGACGGAGTTATCGTTTGGGGACAGGTTCTTAGAAATCTGTTTTTGAATGAAGAAGTTTATGCAGCTTTGGAAAAGAGCGGATTTTCTGAAAAAAAGATGCAAAGGATCCGATCTATAACTCCAGATAATTTTACAGATAAAGATATGCAGTTTTTATCTAAGAGTCTTCAAAAATATACGGATGGATACTACAACAAAAAGGGAAAACAGGCACCGATGGGACCGATCATCAAAGGTCTCATGACAAGTCCAGATTATAAATTCAAAGATTTTAAAGCAATTATGGTGAATGGAACTTCTACAAGCACTTGCCTTTGGCAGGAGTTACTGAAAATGGATTTGACAGAAGAGTTATTGAATGTGAAAGTGCCATATTATATTTTACAAGGGGATACGGATATCATTACTTCCACAGGGGACATTGTAAAAACGATAGAAAATGCAGATAATTCTTGTTTAGATTGTCGGGTTATTCCTAATTCCGGACATATGCCAGGAAAAGAAGGAATGGATGAGTTGTTTAAGATTTTAGTAAAGCTATCAGATGTTTAGGAGAGAATCATATGACACCAAAAGTAACTAAGGAGTACATTGTAAATAAAAAGAAAAAGATCATTGAAGCAACATATCAGTTGTGCTTGGAAAAAACGGTAAGTACTGTTACTATGCAGGATATCATTAATCGAATAGGTTTAAGTCAGGGAGGGATTTATCGATTTTATCATGATATTGATGAGATATTTGCAGATATGTTAATAGAAATGCGTCAGAAAGTCAGCATCAAAGAAAAAATAGATGAGATATTTGAAAAGGCTGAAGAACTTCCTGCACAAGAGGTAACCAATGCTATCTTTGATGTGTTGGCGGATTTTATGTCAGAGGAGTTAATGGGGGTTGTGAAGATAGATTTTGAATTAAATGTGCTGGCAATGAACTCGCCGGATCGAGTAGAAAAGATCCTTGCTGGAGCTAGTGGAGTAGGGCATATGGAATATCTTATGCAGCGGACATCGGAATTTTTTAAAGAGAAGATAGAAAAAGGGGAAGCACAGTTAAGAGTAAGCGAAGTGGAGTTTTTGACTTATATTTCCTCTGCGTATTCAGGAATTCAGATGAGTTGTATTGTCAACAATTGTTATCGAAAAGGACCTATGGCAGAATTTTATCAACCTAAGATGCTGTTAAAAACTATGGCAAAAACCATAAATTATCTTTTGGGAATAGAAGAATAAACGAAAAACAATAAGCTTTAACAAAGTATGTATTAAATAAATAGCAAAGTCATCATAGACTCTTTTTTGATGGAAAAAGTTAAAAAAATTTAAAAAAATACGAAAAAAATCGAACAATTTAAAAAAAAGGGGTTGCATTAATAAAAAAAGTAGATATAATTATGAATAAAACCCATGGGAGAACATTTGTTTGTATTTTGTTTAATTAAGAAGGGAGATAGTATGATTCAGGTAAAGAACATAACGAAAGAATTTGTATCAGCTAAAAAATATCCTGGATTAAAAGGCGCAATTAAAGGACTTTTTTCCAGGGAAAAGGTTCGCAAGACAGCAGTAGATGATATTTCCTTTGATATAGCAGAGGGAGAGATCGTTGGATATATTGGAAGCAATGGTGCAGGAAAGTCTACCACCATTAAGATGATGACAGGAATTCTTCGACCAACAAAGGGACAATGTATCGTAAATGGAATAGATCCAAGTAAGAACAGATTGGATAATGCTCAGAATATTGGTGTTGTATTCGGACAGAGAACTCAGTTATGGTGGGATCTTCCATTGTCAGAATCTTTTACGATCCTCAAGGAGATCTATAATGTCTCAGATGAAGAATATGAAGAGAGAATGAATTTCTTGAATGAAGTATTAGGATTACCAGATTTCTTCGATCAGTCCGTAAGAACCTTATCTTTAGGACAGAGAATGAGAGCAGATCTTGGAGCTGCACTGTTACATAATCCAAAGGTACTTTATCTTGATGAGCCAACCATCGGTCTGGATCTGGTAGTAAAAGATAAGATCCGTCAGGCAATCAAAGATATTAACCAGAAATATAAGACAACGGTTATCTTAACAACCCACGATATTGGTGATATTGAGGAACTTTGTAATCGAATTATCATTATCGATGAAGGACGTAAGATTTATGACGGTGGTCTTCAGGAATTAAAGGATACATATGGCAAGACTCGTAAAGTGACTATGGAGCTCCGTCAGGTAAAAGAAGCTGAGAAGATCAATTGGACTGAGAAACTCGGCACAACAGAAGATAAGTATCAGGTAACTACTGATGAAGAGAAGAATCAGCTTACAATTACTTTTGAGAAGAATGAGATTCAGATTTCAGATATCATTGCCACGATCATGGAAGTAACAGAAGTAAAAGATATCCAGATTCAGGAGACAGAACTGGCAGAAATTGTAAAGGAAATTTATAATCATCAGTTCCAGAGTGAAGAGATAGCAGAATAGGGGGAATGAAGTATGAAGAAATTTTTTAAGACTTACCTCCCTTTTACTGGTAACGAAATAAAAAGAAATCTTGCATATAAAGGTGCTTTTTATCTATTCGTATTCTGTAGTTTATTTGGATCTTTCATCAGCTACTATCTGTGGAAAGCAATCTATGGAAGTACTGATGGAGGCGCAATCGGTGGATTGACTCAGAATCAAATGGTCATTTATGTATTTATGACCTATGTAACTTCTTCTATTGTTAAAGTTTCTATCTCAGAAGAAGTAAGTGAAGATGTTGTAAAAGGGACAGTTGCAATGAACTTGATCAAGCCCATTGATTACCGTTTCAGCTTGATATTTAAGGGAATTGGATCATCTGTATACCGTTTTTTGATGCCAGGTATTTTTGTATGGATCGGAGTAGAACTCTATAGTTGCCTGGTATTGCATGAACCATTTACAGGGATTGTGAATTTAGTATTGTATTTATGCAGTGCAATGTTTAGTTTCTTTATTTATGTATTATTTGATTTCTGTTTTGGAATGATCGCATTTTTTACCACTTATATTTTCGGATTACAAATGGTAAAATCCGCAGTGCTTTCTTTCCTGACAGGAGAATTGATACCGTTATCCTTTTTCCCAGCGGTATTCCAGAAAGTATTTGATTTTCTTCCGTTTTCTTCCATGGTGTATACCCCAGTAATGATCTATCTGGGAAAATATTCAGGAAGTGAATTAATGTTTGTTCTGGCAAGACAGGTAATCTGGATCGTAATCCTATACGCTTTAGGTAGCCTGATCTGGAAAAAGGTAACAAAGAGACTGGTAGTACTGGGAGGATGATGTTATGAAAAATTTAAAGAGATATTTTAGACTTTATAAAGTATTAATTGCCCAGTTCATAAAAGTAGTGTTACAGTCAAAAGTGGATTTCCTTATGGGATTATTTGGATTCTTTTTTACTCAGGTGACGGGAATTGCATTTTTATATCTGATATTTGAGCAGATTCCATCATTGCAAGGCTGGACATTAGACCAATTGATCTTTATTTATGGTTTTGCACAGTTGCCTCGAGGAATCGATCACTTATTAACAGATAATATATGGAAAGTAGCATGGTGGAAGGTAGTAACTGGAGAATTCGATCAGTATATGCTCCGACCAATGAATGTATTTTTCCAGGTGATCGCAGAGAAATTACAGCCAGATGCTTTAGGGGAATTATTAGTAGGAATCATTTTAGTGATCATCTCAATTCCAAAAGGAATATTGATCATTGATGGTGTACATATTGCATTATTCTTTGTTTCAATCTTAGCAGGAGCATTGATCTATACATCTATCAAATTATTCTTCGCAACTATGTCATTCTGGGTAAAACGAAGTGGTCCATTTTTACAGGTAGCATATGAGATGGCTGATTTTGCAAAATATCCAATTGAGATCTATGCAAAGCCAATTCAGTTCATCCTGACTTATGTGATTCCATTTGGATTTGTAGCTTATTTCTCAGCAAGTTATTTCCTTGTTGAAAAAAGCGCATTTTCAACTATTGGAATGGAATGTATTATAGCAGTGATCCTTTGGTTCATAGCATATGGCTATTTTAACTATGGAATCAGCAAATACGAAAGTGCTGGAAATTAATAACTATACCGATTCGGAGCTGTTTAGGCAGCTCCGTTTTTTGTTATACAGATGAGTAAAAGCCATAAAAATTCTGGAATATGATTGAATATATTTGAGAAAGCTATTATTATTACATTGGTCTATAATAGTTTAAAAAGTAAAAATAAATCGAAAAATTAAAGATATTAGAACAAAATGAAAAATTTGCCGGGAGGAAACAAAAGTGATATATACAGTGACATTTAATCCATCTCTGGATTATATCGTTTCAGTGGATAATTTTAAAATGGGCATAGTGAATCGGACAACGAAAGAGCTGATGTATCCGGGAGGAAAAGGGATTAACGTATCCATGGTACTTAGCAATCTGGGTATCAAAAATACTGCTTTTGGATTTTCCGCAGGTTTTACGGGAGAAGAGATCATCCGAAAAGTAAGAGAGAAAGGCATTGAGGCGGAATTTATCTCTGTAAAAGAAGGAAATTCCAGAATTAATGTTAAATTGCGTTCCAATGAGGAAACGGAAATTAACGGAAAAGGACCAAAGATCACAGAAGAAAATATAGAAGAATTGTATGCAAAATTGGACTCTTTGAAAGAAGGGGATATTTTAGTTCTGGCAGGAAGTATTCCGGATGTGATGCCGAAGTCCATTTATATGGATATCATGGAGCATTTACAAGAAAAAAATCTCATGGTTGTGGTGGATGCTACAAAAGAACTTTTGTTAAATGTGCTTTCTTTTCATCCATTTTTGATCAAACCAAATAATCATGAATTGGGTGAAATCTTCGGTGTTGAGATTTCAACAAAAGATCAAGTGGTGGAATATGCTAAGAAACTCCAGGAAAAAGGTGCAAAAAACGTACTAGTTTCTATGGCAGGCGAAGGTGCAGTGTTAGTTACTGAGGATGGCGTGGAATATCGGGCAGAGGCTCCAAAAGGAAAAGTAATAAATTCTGTGGGAGCTGGAGATTCTATGGTAGCAGGCTTTTTATATGGATATTTAAAACATAAGGATTATAAGGAAGCCTTTGCTTATGGAGTCTGTACTGGAAGTGCCAGTGCTTTTTCAGAAGAATTGGCACAAAAAGTACAGGTAGAAGAGCTGATGAAAGATTTTAAGTAAAAACAGAAAGGAAAGTCCCATGAGAATCAGAGATTTACTGGCAGTGGAGAGCATAGAATTAAATGGAACTGTCACGGAAAAAGCAGATTGTTTAAATCAGATGGTTGATCTGATGGCAAGAAGCGGAAAAATTCAGGATATAGAAGTTTATAGAAAAGGTGTTTTTGCAAGGGAAGAGGAAGGAACTACAGGAATCGGAGAAGGAATCGCCATTCCTCATTGTAAGTCAAAGGCAGTAAGAGAGCCAGGACTGGCAGCAATGGTAGTGAAGAATGGAGTTGATTTTGACGCCTTAGATGGTGAAAAAATTCATTTGATCTTTCTGATCGCAGCTCCAGATTCAGAGGAAAACGTACACTTAGATGTTTTAAGTAAATTGTCAGTGCTTTTGATGAATGAGGATTTTACCAAAGCCCTAAGAAAAGCTGATTCAGTGGAAGCATTTTTAAAGATCATCGATGAAGCAGAAAAAAATTCTGATGAGGTAAAGGGCAATGCAGATGAAAAACAAGGCAATGCTAATAGAGTAGAAGTCAATGTTGATGAAGTAAAAAGCAATGTTAATGAAGTAGAAGGAAATCTAATTCTTGCTGTTACAGGCTGTCCAACGGGAATCGCTCACACTTATATGGCAGCAGAGGCTCTGCAGAAGAAGGCGAAAGAACTGGGCTTAACCTTAAAGGTTGAGACAAGAGGATCCGGCGGTGCAAAAAATGTTCTGACGGAGGAAGAAATTTGTCATGCAAAAGCAATTATCGTTGCTGCAGATACAAAAGTTCCTATGGAACGTTTTCATGGAAAGAAAGTTATTCAGTGTAGAGTAGCTGATGGAATCAATAAAGCGGAAGTATTGTTGGACAAAGCAATTCGTGGAGAAGCTTCTATATATGAAGATAAGGGAGCTAGTGGTTCTCAGAAAAAAAGTAGCTCTGAAAGTGGAAAAAGTTATGAGAAACATGGCGGAGAAGAGAGTCATGGAAGAGGAGCGACCAATGGAAGAGGAGCGACCAATGGAAGAGAAGCAGCTCATGGAAAAGGTGAAGGAATTGGACATTCAGTCTATACACATTTAATGAATGGTGTTTCCCATATGCTACCTTTTGTAATTGGTGGCGGAATTATGACAGCTCTGGCATTTTTGATCGATACGATCTTAGGATATGGAGCTACAGGCGGTGGAAACTTTGGATCCTGCACACCACTGTCTGCATTTTTCAAGTATGCCGGTGGATTGGCGATGAATATGATGGTGCCGGTTTTGGCAGGATATATTGCTTATTCCATTGCAGATCGACCAGGACTGGCAGTTGGTTTTACAGGGGGACTTTTAGCCTCCAGCGGAAATGCTATAGTTACTGCGTATAATTGGGCAGAGGGAACTTCGGGATTCCAGAAATTTATTGCAGATTTTGCATTTCAGGGAGCAAATGGAGGAAATACCGTATCCGGTTTCTTAGGAGGGATCGTTGCGGGATTTTTGGCAGGATATATCGTGCTTTTTCTGCAAAAGATCTGCAAAAACTTGCCAGATGCCTTAGATGGAATCAAACCTACTTTGATCTATCCGGTGGGCGGAATCTTGATCATCAGCATTTTGATGTGCTTTATCTTTAATCCAGCCATTGGCATGATCAACACAGGACTAAGCAATATGCTGACAGCTATCTCCAATGCAGGATTTATCACGATATTGGGACTGATCTTAGGTGCAATGATGGCAATTGATATGGGGGGGCCGATCAATAAAGCCGCATATGTTTTCGGATCTGGTATGCTGGCAACTGCATCCCAGATGTTAGCCAATGGAATGAGTACAACGGATCCGGCAGTATCTGCCTGCTATATTGCTATGGCATCTATTATGGTGGGAGGAATGGTTCCACCAGTGGGAATTGCTTTGGCTTGTTATATGTTTCCAAAGAAATTCACCAGAGCAGAGAGAGATTCAAAAATCTCCAACCTGGTAATGGGTTGTGCATTTATTACAGAGGGGGCAATCCCTTTTGCGGCTAGTGATCCACTTCATGTGATCCCTTGCACCATGGTAGGTGCCGGAGTAGCAGGATGTCTGTCTGCATTTTTTGGATGTACTTTGATGGCTCCTCATGGAGGTATCTTCGTGTTTGCCACAGTGGGCAGACCTCTGATGTATATTTTATCCTGGGCAGCAGGGTCTATCATTACTGCATTAATGTTAGGATTTTTGAAAAAAGATGTAGAAAAATAAGTTTTGTAAAAGAAGCAGAAGTTATATAATAAGAAGGTAAGGGTATGAAAGAATATAGATTTGTGATCAAAGACAAGATGGGGATTCATGCAAGACCTGCCGGTCTTTTAGTGAAAGAAGCAGGGAAATTTCCCTGTAAAGTGACCATTGAAAAAGATGGAAAAGAAGTAGATGCAAAACGAATCTTTGGAATTATGGGATTGGGAGCAAAATGCGGTCAGGAAATTATCTTAAGAACTGACGGCGAACAGGAAGAAGAAGCCTTAGAGACATTAAGTAAATTTTTAGAAGAGAATATGTAAGAAAAAAGTGCTTATAAGGAAAAAGAGCATATAAGAAAGAGTGTTCTAAGGAGAATAGGTAAGACAGATCAGGGAGACGGAAATGACATTAGAAGGTAAGAGTGTATTTAGCGGAATTGCAATAGGAAGGATCAGCATATTTAAAAAGGCGGATCAACAGGTTATTCGGAAGAAAGTGAATGATCCGGAACAGGAAATAGCGCGTTTTGAAGAAGCAAAAGAAAAGGCAAAAACACAACTTATGGCTCTTTATGAAAAAGCCATGAAAGAAGTGGGGGAGATCAACGCCGCTATTTTTGAGGTGCACCAGATGATGTTGGAGGATCCGGATTATGTGGATTCCGTTTATCATATCATTCGTTCTCAAGGTGTAAATGCTGAATATGCAGTAGCAAGCACCGGAGATAATTTTGCAGAGATATTTGCTGCCATGGATGATGATTATATGCGTGAACGGGCAGCAGATGTGAAGGATATTTCCAACCGTCTCATTGAAGTCTTGCAGGGAAATGAGCAAGGGGAAATTCATACGGAAGAACCGGTGATCCTTTTTGCGGAGGATCTGGCACCAAGCGAGACGGTTCAGCTGGATAAGAGCAAGGTGCTTTCTTTTGTGACACACTTAGGTTCAACCAATTCACATACTGCAATCTTAGCGAGAACTATGAACATTCCTGCGGTGATCGGGGTAGATTTTCCACAAGATGTGGATGGAAAAATGGGAATTGTGGATGGGTACACGGGAAAGGTGTATATAGACCCACCTTTCTCGTTGATGGAAGAATATCAGCAGAAAAAAGAAAAAGATGAAGAGAAAAAACGCCTGCTTTTGCAGTTAAAAGGCAAAGAAAACATCACTTTAGATGGAAAGAAAATCAATCTGTATGCCAACATCGGAGGAGTTTCCGATGTGGCAGCAGTGCTGGCCAATGATGCCGGAGGAATTGGACTGTTCCGAAGCGAATTTCTCTATCTGGAATCAAAGGATTATCCTACAGAGGAAGAGCAGTTTTCAGCTTATAAGACAGTAGCAGAAAAAATGGCAGGAAAGGAAGTCATTATCCGTACTTTAGATATCGGAGCGGATAAGCAGGTGGACTATTTCAATTTGGGAAAAGAAGAGAATCCGGCTATGGGGTATCGTGCTATCCGAATCTGTCTGGATAGACCGGAGATCTTTAAGACCCAGCTTCGGGCAATCTACCGGGCAAGTTATTATGGAACACTAGCAATCATGTTTCCAATGATTATATCTGTAGACGAAGTGCGGCAGATTAAGAAAATGGTGGAAACTGTAAAAGAAGAGCTTGCTAAGGAGCAGATTCCATTTAAAGAAGTAGAGTTGGGAATTATGATAGAAACCCCGGCAGCTGCTTTAGTGAGTGAAGAACTGGCAAAAGAAGTGGACTTTTTTTCCATTGGAACGAACGATCTGACTCAGTATACCCTGGCTATTGACAGACAGAATCAGAAACTGGATAATATTTATGACCCTCATCATCCGGCAGTTTTAAAACTCCTTAAGATGGTGGTGGAAAATGGACATAAAGAAGGCTGTTGGGTAGGAATCTGCGGAGAATTAGGAGCAGATACAACATTAACAGAAACTTTCCTTAAGATGGGATTTGATGAGCTTTCTGTAAGCCCATCCATGATCTTGAAGGTTCGTGAAAAAATTCGTTCCATAGATACAACAAAATAGGAAAATTCGAGATTTACCTTTTGTAGGGAATCAAGTAAAATAGGAAAATACGAGTCAGGAGGTTAGGCAAAATGGAAAAGGCAAAAGTATACTTTACCAATTTTAAGACAAGCGGAAATGAGAATCTTCTCCAGAAATTAAGAAGACTCTGCATTACAGCTGGCATGAAAGAGATTGATTTTCAAGATAAATTTACAGCAATCAAATTGCATTTTGGAGAATATGGAAATCTGGCATTTTTGAGACCAAATTATGCGAAGGTAGTAGCAGATCTGGTTAAAGAATGTGGTGGAAAACCATTTCTTACAGACTGTAATACTTTATATGTAGGAAGCAGAAAAAATGCGCTGGATCATTTAGATACTGCATATGTAAATGGCTTTTCTCCTTTAAGTACCGGATGTCAGGTCATTATTGCAGATGGATTAAAAGGTTTAGATGAAGCCTTAGTTCCTGTAGATGGAGATTATGTAAAAGAAGCAAAGATCGGTCAGGCTATCATGGACGCAGATGTTTTTATTTCTCTTACCCATTTTAAAGGGCACGAAATGGCTGGATTCGGCGGAGCCCTTAAAAACATTGGTATGGGCGGCGGTTCCCGAGCTGGAAAAATGGAGATGCACAGTGAAGGAAAACCTTATGTGAGACAGGATGCCTGCATTGGATGTGGAGCTTGTTCTAGAATCTGTGCCCATGAGGGTCCAGAGATCGTAGACGGAAAAGCAACTATCAATCATGATAAATGTGTAGGTTGTGGACGTTGTATCGCTGTTTGTCCAAAAGACGCAGTTTGCGCTACTTTTGGAGATTCTAATGATATTATGAACTGCAAGATCGCAGAATATTCTAAGGCAATCTGCCAGAATCGTCCATGTTTTCACATTTCTTTGATCTGTGATGTATCACCGAATTGTGATTGTCATGCAGAAAATGATATTCCGATCATTCCAAACGTAGGAATGTTAGCTTCTTTTGATCCGGTTGCGTTAGATCAGGCTTGTGCTGATCTTTGTAATAAGCAGCCAGTTTTACAGGGAAGCGTTCTTTCTGAACAGGTACATAAACATGAAGAATGTGATTGTCACCATGACCATTTCCATATGACACATCCAGATACCAACTGGAAGAGCTGTGTGGCTCATGGAGTAAAAATCGGTCTTGGTACAGATCAATATGAGTTAGTGGAGATATAAGAGCAGTATGGGAGCACAGGACAGAACAGAGAAAATTTTAAGAAGCCTTCATGTAATGCTTTCAAAAAGTGAAGTTTATCCAAGTCAGCCTACCAAGGTCATTGTGGATAAGGAAATTATGTTGGAGCTTTTAAAAGAACTGAACCAATGTATGTATTCCATGATGGAAGAGTACGAAATGACTTTGCGCAGCCGGGATAAGGCAGAGCGGGATTTCCGGAAACGGGGAGACGAGATTATCTGGGATGCCAGTCGCAAAGCGGAAGATATATACGCAGCTTCCGTTATGTATACCGATGAAGCATTAAATGAGACACAGGTGATCATGAGAGATGCCAGAGCCTCTATGAAGAAAATATACCAAAAGATGGAAGATCGGTTAAAAGAGCAGGAGCGTATGATTCGCAGCAATCAGTCCGAATTAAAGTCTCAGCTTCAGGATCTGGTAGATACCGAGAAATACTTAAAGCTCATTGAGGAACGCAACAAGGAGATCCAGAAGGAAAATGCAGAGAAAGAAGGAAAGCCGGTTCGGAAAGAGCCTTCTATCTATGCAAACAGAATGACAGAGATCAAGATCAATAAAGAGTATTTTGAAAGTCATGGAATTTCTTTGGAGGAGGAAGCCGATAAGGAATCTTCTAAAGAAAATGATGACTTTACCATAGTTTCCAAGATTTCAGAAGCACTGGAAAATATGGATGTTTCCGAATCCGCAGATGAGAAAGATTCTGCTACAGAAGAAATTCCGAAATCAAAACTTCCGGAGATCAAAGTTGATCTGGATGCAGATTACTTCCGCTGGAAAGAAGAGCAGGAGAAAGAAAGTCAGGAATCTGGCGAGAACAGCGAAGAAAAGCCAGAACAAGGACACAAATTCTGGAAGGGATTTGCTGGGAAGAAAGCAGAGAAATAAGTTTGAAAAAGTATAAGTTTATGATCACTGTATGACGAATGAAAGGAGAACATTACGATGAAATCTAAGAAAAGAATGATACAAATTGCAGTTGTCTGTGTTGCAGCTCTTGTAGTTGGAGTACTTTTATATCTGTTTATTCCTGTAAAAAGCCAGGAACAGACAACAGTACCAGCAGTTATGTTTCAAAAAGGGACAGACAATATCGAATATACCACCCTTTCTATCAACGGTGAATGGTCAAAGAAGAGAGTAACTGGCTATTCAGAATCATTTAAAGGAGAGATTCAGGTTGATGCATTAGAGTATACTAAGGCAGCCGACAGATGGGATATAAGCATAGATTTTGTTACGGATAAAGAGTGGAGTTATATACTTGGAGGATATATTACATATTTTGATTCCAGGGATAAAGAAGAATTCGGGTGGTTATATACAAATGAAGAGCATGATATATTTACACTTGATACAGGTCTAGTTGACAGTGATGAGGAATATGTAGTGATTGCACCGGCGGAAACAGTGGAAGAAGCCTATGCAATATGTGACCAGCTTGGACTGAGTTATCCGAATTAAAAACATAATCTACATATATTTTTCCAAGAAATTAAAAAAGAATTAAGTTTCATTACCCCGGATATCTGATACAATAGATTCAGAATCCGGGGTAAATCTGTATTTGGGTATCCCGTAGATTTGTAATTTGATCCATATTATAGAAAACAGGAGAATGAAAATGACCATTTTAGTATGTGATGATGATAAAGAGATCGTAGAAGCTGTTGAGATCTACTTAATGCAGGAAGGCTATGATGTGATCAAAGCCTATGATGGAGAGGAAGCGCTGGCTGTTTTGGAGAAAGAGCAGGTAGATCTGGTAGTGATCGATGTGATGATGCCAAAACTGGATGGAATCCGGGCAACCTTACAGATTCGAAAAGAAAGCAGTATTCCGATCATTATCTTATCTGCTAAAACAGAAGACGCAGATAAGATCTTAGGATTAAATGTAGGGGCAGATGATTATGTAACAAAGCCATTTAATCCATTGGAGCTGGTAGCAAGAGTAAAATCTCAGCTTCGCCGGGCAACCGTTCTTTCTAATGGAGGAAATGTGCCAGGGGAAGAGATTTACGAGGCAAAAGGTCTTGTGATGAACAACGATCTGAAAAAAGTTACAGTAGATGGGGAAGAAGTTAAGCTTACCCCAATTGAGTATAACATCTTACTTTTATTAATGAAGAATCAGGGTAAAGTCTACTCTATTAGTCAGATATATGAGAACATTTGGAATGAAGAAGCTATTGGGGCAGATAATACAGTAGCTGTGCATATCCGCCATATTCGTGAGAAGATCGAGATCAATCCAAAAGAACCACGTTACCTGAAAGTAGTTTGGGGCGTAGGTTATAAGATCGAAGCGTAGTAGAAGGAGTCATTTATGAGAGAGACTGCAATGGGAAAAAAAGCAGCAGTTATGATCATTCATCAGTTTTTTTCAGTGCTGATGACAGTAATGATAGCTGGAATGGGCTATTTTGTAAGAGAAAAAGTATATGCTTCCATGGATCTCTATGGAATTTTTTCCATAGTAGGGATGGCAGGCTGTTTTGTGACCTTGGCATATCTGGCAAATGTAACAGGAGAAAGAGAAGACGGAAACATTCATTTTCATCTCATCGATAAACTGCCAACAGAATTTATCCTGCTCATGTTCGTAGGAATGGTAGTGATGATCACAAAGCTCTTAAAAGTTATGGGAAAAATGGAGTTTTCCTTTGCGGGAGTTATGGTCGCTTCCGGCTGTCTTTGCTATATTCTGGATCTGGTATTTTTGCTGATCTATTTAAGTATTATGCGTCGGTTAAAGGGAAATGTGTTGATCACCGGAAGCCTGATCTATAAAGTCTATGACTTTTTCAAGGAATATTTCTCAAAGGATCCAAAGAAGCGGTTCCGCACCAGAAAAGCCAGAGAGCTTTCCGAAATTCAGGAAGCTATCGAAGCCATTGCGGCAGGAGCTTTGGAAACCACATTGGATGAGAGCAAATTTCATGGACAGGAACAGGATTTTGCAAAGGCAGTAAACCGGATCCGAGTGGGATTACAGACTTATGCTCAGGATAGCATCAAAAACGAGAGGATGAAAGCAGACCTGATTACAAATGTATCTCATGATCTAAAGACACCTCTTACATCTATTGTAAATTATGTAGATCTGCTAAAACGTGTAAATATCGAGGATGAAAAAGCAAAGAATTATATCAGGATCATTGATGAAAAATCCCAGAGATTAAAGCAGTTGACAGAAGATCTGGTAGAAGCGTCAAAGATCAGTTCCGGAAATATTCACTTAGAACGGCAGAAAATCGATTTTGTAGAGCTTTTATATCAGACGGGGGGCGAGTTTAACGAGAAATTTGAGTTAAGAGACCTCACCATCATTACAAAACTCCCTCATGCAGCAGTGTTTGTAGAAGCTGACGGAAGACAATTATATAGAGCCGTTGAGAATCTGTATAACAATGCTGCTAAGTATGCCTTGGAAAAGACCAGAGTCTATGTGGAACTCGCTGTGGAAAATGATTGGGCGGTATTTACCATGAAGAATGTTTCTAAGAATCCGATCCAGATCGAGCAGGGAGATTATAATCAGCTGACCGAGCGTTTTGTTAGAGGAGAGATCTCCAGAACCACGGAAGGAAGCGGTCTTGGACTTTCCATTGCTAAAAATCTGACGCATTTAATGGGTGGAAAGTTTGAAATCTTAGTAAATGGGGATTTATTTACAGCAACCGTGTCTTTTCCTATTGCAGGAAAATAGGAAAATAAGCTATAATAGGAGAATATATGGCTTGTCAATCAGTCTGCAAGACAGAATGGTTACAAACACTAGGAGGTAGCTAAGATGAAATTATATGAAAACGGTGCGTACCTGATTCAGGGTAAAGACGTAGTGCTGGATTCTCCAGAGGCTTTACTTGAAGTAAAAAGCAAAACTGGAAAAGACATTACAGCAGCAGAAGCAAAGGAAAACACCATTGCTTATGGTATTTTAAAAGAACACAATGTGTCCGGAAATATGGACAAGCTGCAGATTAAGTTTGATAAACTTACTTCTCATGATATTACTTTCGTTGGAATCATCCAGACAGCAAGAGCTTCAGGACTGGAAAAATTCCCAATCCCATATGTACTGACCAACTGCCACAACAGCCTTTGTGCAGTAGGTGGAACGATCAACGAAGATGATCATATGTATGGTCTGACCTGTGCAAAGAAATACGGTGGAATCTATGTACCACCTCATCAGGCAGTTATCCATCAGTTTGCAAGAGAAATGCTTGCAGGTGGCGGAAAGATGATCTTAGGATCTGACTCTCATACCCGTTATGGTGCTCTTGGAACCATGGCAGTAGGAGAAGGTGGACCAGAGCTTGTAAAACAGTTATTAAGCAAAACTTACGATATTGATATGCCAGGTGTAGTAGGAATCTACTTAACAGGAACTCCTATGAAGGGCGTAGGTCCACAGGACGTTGCTCTGGCAATCATCGGTGAAGTATTCGGAAACGGATTCGTTAAGAATAAAGTTATGGAATTCGTTGGACCAGGCGTTTCTAACTTAAGCGTTGACTTCAGAATTGGTGTGGACGTAATGACCACAGAGACTACCTGTCTGTCTTCTATCTGGAGAACAGATGATAAGGTAAAAGAATTCTACCAGATCCATGGAAGAGAGAGCGAGCACAAAGAATTAAATCCAGGCGAGATCGCATACTACGACAGCTTTATCGAGATCGACTTAAGCGAGATCCGTCCAATGATCGCTATGCCATTCCATCCAAGCAACACTTACACCATTGATGAGTTAAATGCTAACCTTATGGACATCTTAGATGACTGTGAGAAACGTGCAGAAGTAAGCTTCGATGGTAAAGTAAAACTTGACTTAAAGAGCAAAGTAAGAAATGGAAAACTCTATGTTGACCAGGGAATCATTGCCGGCTGTGCTGGTGGTGGATTTGAAAATATCTGCGATGCAGCAGACATTTTAAAGGGAGCTTCCATTGGAGCAGACGAATTTACTTTAAGCGTATATCCTGCTTCTACTCCTATTTATATGGAACTTGTGAAAAATGGAGCAGTTGCTAACTTAATGGCAACAGGTGCTATCGTTAAGACTGCATTCTGCGGACCTTGCTTCGGTGCCGGAGATACTCCTGCAAATAACGCATTTTCTATCCGTCATTCTACCCGTAACTTCCCTAACAGAGAAGGTTCTAAGGTACAGAATGGACAGATTTCATCTGTTGCACTTATGGATGCCCGTTCTATTGCAGCAACAGCAGCAAATAAGGGTTATTTAACATCTGCAATGGATATTGATGTAAATTACAGCAAACCAAAATATTACTTTGATAAGACAATCTATGAGAACCGTGTATTCGACAGCAAAGGTGTAGCTGACCCAACCGTAGAGATCCAGTTTGGACCAAACATCAAAGACTGGCCAGCAATGAGTGCACTTCCAGAGAACATGGTACTGAAAGTTGTTTCTGAGATCCATGATCCAGTTACTACAACAGATGAATTAATCCCATCCGGAGAGACTTCATCCTTCCGTTCTAACCCACTGGGTCTGGCTGAATTTGCCCTTTCCAGAAAAGATCCTGAGTATGTAGGAAGAGCAAAAGAGATCCAGAAAGCTCAGAAAGCAGTAGAAGAAGGAAACTGCCCAGTAGAAGCTGTAGCTGAATTAAAAGAAGTTATGGATACCATCAAAGGACAGTTTGCAGAAGTAGGCGAAGGAAACGTTGGTTTCGGAAGTACTATTTTTGCAGTAAAACCAGGTGATGGATCTGCTCGTGAGCAGGCTGCATCCTGCCAGAAAGTACTTGGCGGATGGGCAAATATCGCTAATGAATATGCTACAAAACGTTATCGTTCAAACCTTATTAACTGGGGTATGATCCCATTCATCATTGATGAAGGAGAACTTCCATTCCAGAATCTTGATTACTTATTTATTCCTGGAATTCGTCAGGCTATTGAAGATAAGAAGACAGAATTTACAGCATATGTAGTTAAGAATGGAGAAATGAAAGAATTTACTCTGAAAATGGGTGAATTAACTCCTGACGAAAGGGACATTATCTTAAAAGGATGCCTGATCAACTACTACCGCGGATAGGAGGGATATTATGCCGCAGACAGAACAGGATAAATACGCAGAGGAGAACAAAAGAGAGACAAAGCGTTACATTAAGATCGCACTGATCTCCTTCGTAACGTTTGTCAGTTGCATCTTGTTTTTCTTTGTAATGCTCCGTTATCAGGAGTTTGCAGGGATTTTTAAGAAATTAATCAAATGCGCGGAACCTATTATCATAGGACTGGTGCTGGCTTATCTGCTGAATCCAGTGATGAAATTCGTGGAGAAGCCCTGCTTAAAATATTTGAGCAAACGCTTAAAAAGTGAGAAAAAAGCTAGAAAATTTTCTAGAGCAATCGGTGTTTTTGCGGCAATCCTATTTTTGTTTGCGGTCATAGGTCTATTGGCTGCGGCAATCATTCCTTCTGTTATTGACAGTGTGATGGGATTGGTGGAGATCATTCCTGAGAGTGTACAGAAATTAGTAAACTTTATCCAGAATGGTGAGTTTGGAGACAGTGAATGGGCGGCTACTTTAAGTGATGCCATTACTCAGGGAGCTACTTATTTGGGAAGCTGGATTCAGGAAAGTCTGCTTCCAAAGGCTCAGACTTATATTTCCCAGATTACTTCCGGTGTGATCTCAGCGGTCAAATCCGTTCTGAACTTTGTCATTGGAATCATTGTGGCAATGTACTGCATGACGATCCAGGAGACTTTGATCGGTCAAGCCAAGAAGATCATTTATGCAGTATTTAAGCCTCATACAGGAAATATTATCATTGAGACAGTTAGAAAATCTCATGAGATATTCGGAGGATTTATTTCTGGAAAGATAGTAGACTCCGCTATTATCGGTGTGATCTGTTATGTAGGATGTATCATTTTACAGATGCCGGATTCCATGTTAATTGCAGTAATTGTAGGTGCAACTAATGTAATTCCATTTTTTGGACCGATCATTGGAGCGGTTCCATGTGTACTGTTAGTGTTGATCCAGAATCCAATTCAAGCAGTTTATCTGGCAATTTTTATTCTGGTGTTACAGCAGGTAGATGGAAATATCATTGGACCAAAGATCTTAGGAGATTCCACAGGACTTTCTTCTTTCTGGGTAATGTTCGCAATCCTTGTAGGAGGAGGAATGTTCGGATTCTTTGGAATGTTGTTAGGAGTACCGGCATTTGCAGTGATCTATTATGGAACTCGCCGGATCGTCAACTACTTCATCCGTAAGAAAGGTCTTCCTATTGGCACAGGACAATACATTCGAATGGTCCGTGTGGATGAGGATAAAAATACCTTAGTTTATTTTGAAGGTGACGAATCCGAGAATACACAAGAAGAAGAAAAAATATCAGAAGAAATAAAAGAAGATAAGAACTAAAATTAACACTGGAAATTTGAAAAACCTCGAATTTCCAGTGTTTTTTTATTTATAGTTTTTGACATCTATTTATGCCTATGATACACTAAAACTAATAGGATAAAAACCTGGTTAAGTTACATTTTGAGGTGATATCGTTGGATAAGTACGAATATAATCTAAAGCTAGATCAGATGAAAAGTCTCTGCGCAGAAGAGAATTATACAGCTGCAGCAGAGCTTGCAGATACAATAAACTGGAGCAGAGTAAAGAATGTTAACGCCCTTGTAAAAGCAGGGGAAGTTTACGAGAAGAATCAGAGATACGAAGAGAGCAGAGATGTACTTCTTATGGCATATGATCGTTCTCCAATCGGAAGAACTATTATTTACAGACTTGCAGAAGTAGCCATTAAGATGAAGGATTTTGCTGCAGCAGAAGAGTATTACAATGAATTTATTGAGATTGCTCCTCATGATAATCTAAAATATGTTCTTCAATACAAGAAACGTAAGGCAGAGGGAGCAGGATTTGAAGAACTGATCCCAATCTTAGAAGAGTTAAAGGATCGGGAATATACAGAAGAATGGGCGTATGAGCTGGCTTATCTCTACCACAAATCAGGTAGAAGTGATGCTTGTATTGAAGCCTGTGATGAATTGATCCTGTGGTTTGGAGATGGCCCTTTTGTGGAGAGAGCTCTTGAATTGAAAATGCTCTATCAGCCACTGACCAAGACTCAGGAAGAAAAGTACCGTAGATTCCGTCTGGAGAGACAGGGAATCACTACTATCGGTGCAGAGGAAATGAAGCGAGCTGGGGAATATGTTCATGATCAGGTGGAGATTCCACAGGTGGCAGTGAACACCAGTAAGTTTAACACTGTAAATCTCCAGCAGGAGATTGTCCGTGGGATGCAGCAGATCATGGAAGCGACAGAGAAGACAGAAGTTTCCGACACCATGGACAACATTAAGAAGATCGTGGAGGAAATTCCATATCTTCAGATACCGAGAGAAGAAGAAGAGAGTGTTCAGCATACAGGACACATTGCAACAGATGAAGAGATCGACGGTTCTCTTAAGATCAATTTCCAGGAGATGTTAGGGGAAGATTCTGATGGACAGATGAGTCTTGTAACCAACGAGAAAGCAATGATCGAACGCCAGATCACAGGACAGATGACCATTGCAGAAGTCTTAGACGAGTGGGAGAAGACAAAACGTGCGGCAGAAGCTGCTCTCCAGGAGGCTGAACAGAGGAAATTAGAATCTGCAAAAGCAAGAGCTTTACAGGAAGCCGGAGACATTATGGATCGTCTTACCGGTGTAATTCCGAAGTTAGATGCAGGAGTAACACCGATCGAACTTTTAGAAGAAGAATATTTAGGCGGAGCACAGGAAAATCCTAGGGAAGGATTATCTGTGGAGATGCCACAGGCAGGGGAATTCGTGGAGCAGCCAGCTGATATGGAGGTTCCGATCATGGAAGGATTCATGGAGCAGCCAGTTGAAATGGAGATTTCCCAGGAGCCAATTACGGAAGAAATCTTAGAACAGCCGGCTGATATGGATATTTCAGTTATGGATATGGAATTCCAGAACATGAGTGATATGGATATTCAGGCTCAGAAAGACCCTGGTGAGTTTTTCCAGAATATGAATAATCTTCTGGAGCAGGAGATTAAACGTCTCAGTGAAGAGAATCAGAAATTGGATCAGCGGATCCATAATGTGACTGCAGAGTCAGATATCATGGAAGAGATTGCAGAGATACCAGAAACCGCAGAAGCAGAAATGATGGAAGAAATTGCAGAGATGTCTGAAATTCCAGAGGCAGAGATGTTGGAAGAAGTTCCAGAGATGCCTGAAATTTCAGAGGCAGAGATGGTAGAAGAAGTTCCAGAGATGCCGATGGAGGAGTCTTTCGTGTTACCGGAGATTCAGCCAGTAGTATTTGATGATGAGCCAGTGGCAGTAGAAGAATCACAGAAGGAAGAAGATCTTCTGATGAAGGAACTGCTGGCAATGGCGGAAGCAGAATTGGCAGAAGATACCAAGATCGCTGATAAAGAGACCGCAGACATGGCACAGCCGGTGGAAGAAGAATTGCCAGCTCAGGCTATAGAAGAGCCACAGCAGGAAGAATTGCCGGCTCAAGCTATAGAGGAGCCACAGCAGGAAGAACTGCCAGCCCAGACTATAGAAGAGCCGCAGCAGGAAGAAACTCCAGCTCAGGAATCTGAATTTATCTCTCGCTTAAAACAGAAGAGAGAAATGTTCTATAAAGATATTATGACTCAGAAGACTCAGGAAATGCCGGATGCAGATGCATTTGACAGTAAGAGTGTCTTAAAAGCCAGCACCAGAAGAATGAATTTAGATACAGAGGTGCAGGATTTAGCAGAAGAAGCAGACCAGGAGATCAGTGAAGAAGTCATTGAGAAACTGACAGATGAACAGAAATCCATTTTCTCCTATTTCGTACCTGTAAAAGGAATGGAAGATCAGTTGTGTAAGGCTCTTACAGGACTTGTCCATCATTTGAAAAAGGATAAGAAAGCATCTAGAGGCAATCTGATCATTCAAGGTGGTCAGGGATGTGGAAAGACCGTACTGGCAACCAGTATTATTAAGGTTCTTCAGCAGGAAACTGGAAAACCAAATGGAAAGATCGGTAAAATTCAGGCAAGTGCTCTGAACAGGAAAGATATTCAGCTTATGCTACAGAAAGTAGCCGGAGGATGTCTCATTATTGAGAAAGCCGGAGATCTTTCTAAGGAGACAGCAGTAACTTTATCCCTGATGTTAGAGCAGGATTCCAATGGAACTCTGGTTATTTTAGAGGATACATCCAAGGGAATTAAGAAGGCTCTGTCACAGGATAGTACTTTTGCCAAGAAATTTACAGAAAAGGTTACCGTGCCGATATTTACTAATGACGAGCTGGTATCTTTTGCAAAAGCCTATTCAGAAGAGTTAGGTTATGAAATTGAAGAGATGGCTGTGCTGGCGTTGTACAACAGAATCAGCAACATTCAGAGAATCGATCAGGCAACCACTCTTACAGAGGTAAAAGAAATCGTGGATGAAGCTATCGATAGAGAAGCCCACGGTGGAATGAAGCTTGCATTCAGTATTCTGACTGCAAAACGTTATTCCGATAATGACCGCATTATCTTACGGGAGAAAGATTTTCAATAAAAATGGAGGGGAATTATGAGTAATTTTACAGAAATGGACTGCTACCTGTTCGGACAGGCGACCCATTATGATATTTACAGAAAAATGGGGGCGCACTTGACAGAACAGGATGGCGTCAAAGGTGTATGTTTTAATGTATGGGCTCCAGCGGCGCGTAATGTTTATGTATTCGGAGACTTTAACGGATGGGATGAATATGGTCATCCAATGAGAAGAGTTCAGCCAACAGAAATGGGCGTTTATGAACTGTTTGTACCGGGAGTAGAGAAAGGTTGCCAGTACAAGTTCATGATCGATTCCAATGGCAAAAAACTCTACAAATCTGATCCATATGCTTACCATGCAGAACTTCGTCCAGGAACTAACTCTGTAGTAACAGATATCGATCATTTTGTATGGAATGATCAGGAGTGGATGGATAATCGAGCACAGATGGATGAAGAGCAGATGTATGCTCAGCCAATGGCAATCTATGAAGTTCATTTAGGATCCTGGATGCGTCACCCAGGCAGAGGAGACGAAGGATTCTATACATACCGAGAGTTGGCAAAGACTCTGGTAGACTATGTAAAAGATATGGGTTATACCCACATTGAGTTAATGGGAATTTCTGAGTATCCATTTGATGGTTCTTGGGGATATCAGGTAACCGGATATTATGCACCAACTTCCCGTTATGGTGAGCCGGAAGACTTCGCATATCTGGTAGATCAGTGTCATAAGAATAATATTGGTGTGATCTTAGACTGGGTACCAGCCCATTTCCCAAGAGACGCTCACGGTCTTGCAGAGTTCGATGGAACCTGTCTGTATGAATATGCAGACACCAGAAAAGGAGAACATCCTGATTGGGGAACCAAGATCTTTGACTATGCTAAGAACGAAGTAAAGAATTTCCTGATCGGTAGTGCTTTAATGTGGATCGAGAACTATCATGTTGATGGTCTTCGAGTTGATGCAGTAGCTTCTATGCTTTATCAGGATTATGGTAAGAGAGATGGCCAGTGGGTAGCAAACAAATACGGTGAAAATGAGAACTTAGAAGCTATCGAGTTCTTTAAACATATCAACACTGTTATCTTAGGAAGAAATCCTGGAGCAATGATGATCGCAGAAGAATCCACTGCATGGCCAATGGTTACAGGAAAAGCTAACGAGAATGGACTGAATTTCAGTTACAAATGGAACATGGGATGGATGCACGATTTCTTAGATTATATGAAATTGGATCCATATTTCCGTAAAAATAACCACAACAAGATGACTTTTGCAATGAGCTACAATGAAAGTGAGAAATATATTCTGGTATTATCTCATGATGAAGTTGTTCATCTGAAATGCTCTATGTTGAACAAGATGCCAGGTCTGGAAGGGGATAAATTCAAGAACCTGATGGCTGGATACGCATTTATGATGGGACATTCCGGCAAGAAGCTCTTATTCATGGGACAGGATTTTGCACAGGCTCAGGAATGGAGCGAGGAAAGAGAGTTAGACTGGTATCTGTTAGAGAATCCTAACCATAAGAAAGTTCATGATTGGATGAAGGATCTGTTACATATTTATCGTAAATATCCATGTATGTATGAGTTAGATACTACCTGGGCAGGATTTGAATGGATCAACCCAGATGACTGTGACAGAAGTATCTTTAGTTTCTTTAGAAAATCATCTGATGGAAAGAACAATCTGTTATTTGTAATTAACTTTACTCCAATGGAGCGCTCTGATTACCGTGTTGGTGTTCCAAAACGTAAAGGTTATAAATTAATTTTATCAAGTGAACAGGCAAAATTTGGCGGACCTATAGAAGAACTGCCAAAGAAAGCATTTATGGCAACCAAGAAGAATTGTGATAATAGAGATTATTCATTCGCATATCCACTGGCTCCATACGAAGTAGCAATCTTCCTGTTCTAATAGAATTTGACTTAAGAAATCCACAAAATCAGCCGATATATTCTGCATAAGAAAGATGAGGTTAGCTTATGCAGATAGAACAGGCAGGTTTTGTGGATTCTTCTATTAAAAAGGAAAAAGGAATCTCACAATATATATCAGAGGGAATTAATAAAGACAACGGAATATTTCCAGGGAAGATCAATACCAAAGAGGGAAACGCCCAGACACAGATCTCTCCGGCAGAAAGCAATGGGGATAAGACAGTAACTTATCACAAGCCAGGGAAGAATGAAGGCGAGACTGCCTTTGATGAACTGGAAGAACAGGCACAGATGACTCCGGAGGAACGTAGAAATCAGATGGCAGTAGTGTCTAATACAACTGCACCGGAAGATTACCAGAAAATGTGGGAAGATGGCTATTCCATGGAAGATATGGATACCAGCACCATTATTACGGTTACAGATAAGATCCAGGCTGTACTGGCTAAGGCTGGGGTAGATATGTCCGTTTATCCGAATAAATTATCAAAGGATCAGTTGGAGAAGATCTGTGGCAATAAAGCTGTGGCACAGCAGATCTATAGTGCCTGCGAGCAGTTAGACAGTGTTAACAAATTGTCTGATGAGAGTATTGAATATATGATCCGAAATGAACTGCCTCCTACTTTTAGTAATATTTATTTTGCAGGATGCAGTATTGGAGAGACTTATGGAACATCCACAGGAAGCAGAACCTATAATAGCAACGGTGGTTATGCCAGTGCAGTATATGCTGCTCATGGTGCAAAGACCGCAGCTAGTGCATATTCTAGAAATGTAGTCGGTTCTATTTCCGGTAATGTAGCAGGAAATCGAGGCGTAGTGGTTCAGAATGCGGAAGCAACTCAGTCAGAAGCAGCTCAGAAGGCTCAAACTACAACTAAGACAGAGACTCAGCCAAAAGAATTGTCCAGCCGTAAATCCCAATATTTACCGATCTCAGATGCTACATTTAATGTAATGAAGAGAAGTATGACCCGTATTTTAAATGAAGCGGGCTTAGAGGCAACAGATGAGAACTTCCAGAGCTGTAAATGGCTTTTGGACAGACAGCTTCCGGTTACTCCGGAGAATATTCTCTACCTTCAGGATCTTAAGGGGTATTCTTTAGATCAGCTCAGTGAAAAAGAAGTCGTAACTTCTATGTTACAGTCTGTATCAGAAGGAAAGAGTCCATTTGAAGCAATCATGTTAAAGGGCTACTCCATGATGGAGATTGCGGAAGACGCCGTAGAGACTGTTGCTCAGACTCAGGATGAAGATCTTGCATACTGTATTGATCAGGGCGAAGAGATTACAGTATCTAATTTGAAAAAAGCGGTAAATTACCGTATGCAGGGCGGAGAAGCAGTATCGATCCCAACAGGAAGAGAAGTAGCACTGATCCGAGCAAGAAGACAGATTGAAGAAGTGCGTCTGGTAATGACAGCAGAAGCAAACTATTCTCTTTTGAAGAGAGGTTTTTCTATTGATACGAAGCCTATTGAAGCATTGATCGAGCAGCTTAAGGCTCAGGAGAATGCATATTATAGAAGGATCTTTGAAAATCACGGTGTAGAAAATGCATCCTTAAAGGCAAATTATCTGGCACAGACAGAGCAGATCTTCTCAGAGCTTCAGGATATGCCTGCTTATGTCTTGAACAAAGACATTGCAGGAGAGTCTATTACAGATGTCTATGAGAAAGGTGCTGTATTAAAAGATACGTTAGACAAAGCTAACGAAGATTATGAAACATTAAAGACCGTTCCAAGAGCAGAGTTGGGAGATTCTATTTTGAAGGCTTTCCAGAATGTGGATGATATTCTGCAGGATCTGAATCTGGAATGTAGCGAAGCGAACCAGCGAGCTGTGCGAATCTTGGCATATAACCAGATACCGATCACAGAACAGAGTATTTTGGAGATGAAAGTAGCGGATCAGAAGATGCAGCAGGCATTTACGCATATGACTCCTTCTGTAACTTTGGAAATGATCCGACAGAACAGAAATCCATTGGATATGTCTATTGAAGAGTTAAATGCTTTGGCAGAAGAGATCCAGGATCAGAATTTAGGACAGGATGAGGAAAAATTCAGCCGTTACCTTTGGAAATTGGAGCAGAATAAGCAGATTACTCAGGAAGAGAGAGAATCCTATATTGGTATTTACCGCTTGATCGCACAGGTAGAAAAGGGAGATCATCAGGCAATTGGCGCATTGTTACAGCAGGGAGCTCCGGTAACCATGAGAAATCTTTTAACAGCTATTCGTAGCCAGAAAAAGACGGGAATGGATTACGAGATTGGAGACGATTTCGGCGGAGTAAAAGAAAAAGCGTATAATAAGCCAATTGATCAGCAGATCGAGACGGCGTTTATTCAGAATACAGCCTCTCAGATCAAAGATATCATTACACCTGAAAAATTACAGGGTATGGATCAGGAACAGTTAATGAACATGACTCCAGAGCAATTGCAGGAGTATTTACAGGGACAGTCCACAGAAGAAATGGCACAGTTAGAGCAACAGCAGAATGTGGAATATGCAAAAGAACAGTTGGATTACTATTCTAAGGCGGCTATCTGTTCCGATGATGTATATGCAGTTTTAGATCATTATGACATGAAAAATAGCATGATGAATGTAATTTCAGTAGCAAGGATGATGGAAAATCCAAATGAAATGTTCCAGAAACTCTGGAAAGGCAATTCCACCCGTGAAAAACAGGCTACTGTTGCTGCTTTGAAAGAGCAGATCTTCCAGAGATTCGGCGAAGCTGTTAAAACACCGGAAGAAATGGCGGCAGCTCAGGAAGAATTAGCTGAGTTGGCTGAAGATGCTATGAAAGGCATGATCATAGAACAGCAGAATCCAACGTCTTTAGATGTGAGAGAAATGAAGCTTCTATGTAATCAGTTTCGGTTGTGTGTCAATCGTGCTAAAGAAGAAAGCTACATGGTTCCAGTGCAGATTGGAGATCAGGTAACAGGTGTTAATTTAAAGATTGTCCGGGGTAAGAGGGAGAAAGGTTTCGTAGAGATCATTTTCCATGGCGAGCAGACAGGTAAGGTTGCCGCTTCTTTTGAAACAAGAAGAGGTGGAATCAGCGGAATGATCGCCACTGACAAGGAAGAGACAAGAGCCTTCTTCCAGAATAATCTGGAATATTTAAAAGAACAGATCAAGTTCAGCCCAGACCAAGAGACAGATATCAGTGTTGCCATGATCACAGGCTTATCCCTGTCATATTATGAAGCGCATAATCTGCGTCATCATGATACAGAAGAAGTAAGCCCAGTTCAGACCAAGCAGCTTTACGGAATCGCAGAGAGTTTCTTAAAGACCGTTCATTCCATGACCTCAGGTTCTGTGGAATAGACAGTCTCCGTGGATAGAGAATTTTCTGTGGAAGGGACACTTTCTGTGGAAGAAAGATAACTTAATATGCCGGTGCACAGAGCATCAGAGATCTTATTCTGGTATTCGGCATCGCACAGAAGGGCAGCTTCTGAAGGATTGCTTAAAAACCCACACTCTACGATAACAGTAGGTGTGGGTGTATTTTTTATCAGATAATAGCTATCATTGGATTTAACACTTCGAGGAGAAGCCGGTTCTAAAGTATTATTTAATTCACTTTGTAGGATCTCTGCCAGATTTTGACCTTCACTAGATGTCATGTAATAAAAGACCTGAGGGCCAGCAACAGAGGAATCAGTAAAACTGTTTTGATGGATGCTTATAGTAAGCGCAGGAGAGACATCTTCAATCAGTGAAATGCGTTTTTTAAGATCATCCTGTTTAGAATCGGAAAGACTGTTGTCGTCACTTCGGGTTAAATAGACTTTAATGTCTTGTTCTTCTAGTTTTTCCTTTAATTGGAGAGAAATAGCAAGATTAATGTCCTTTTCTAAGGCGCCTGAAGAACTTACCTTGCCGGGATCCCAGCCACCATGACCAGCATCAATGACTACGCAGATTGGATCGGACGCCTTTTGAGCAGAGACAATGGCAGCAGTTTTGCGAGCTAGAAAAAAGGACGTGATAAAAAGACAGATAATCATAAAAATTTCCATACGTTTGTGCATGAAAAAACCTCTGAATCAACTTTATTCTGTAAAGTATATGATTCAGAGGTTTTTAAGATACCTACTTATTAATGTGGGAAAGTTTAATTAATGTATTTAATGATCGTATCCCAGATCTCGTTTGTCTCAAAACCAAGTTTCCAGTATGCAGCACCGGCAAGATGATTTTCGTCCATGACTTTTAATCGTTCTTCCATAGAAGTAGTATCTTCCAGCCAAACCTGGAATATGGAATCACCTTCTGTATATTCTGCGTAATACTGACCGCAGTCCGCCAACCATGTGGTTTCAGCTCCATGGTTGTTTACTTGTTTCCAAGCGGAAGACATTCCATAAGCTTTAGAAGATACATCATAGATCACATAGTCCTGAGCTTCTTCTTCGGATGGGGTAAGTTCCCAGATTCTTGTATAGAAAGGCATTCCCAGGATTATCTGATCTGCAGGAACTTCTTTTAAGGTGTTGGTAACAGCTTCTTTTACCCAGTTAAGAGAAGCAACGGAGCCAGCTTCTTCACAGCCAGCATAATGTTCATCATATCCCATGATGATCACGTAATCAGCAAATAATGCCTGCTCAGCTCTGTCATAGAACTGGGTGTAAGCACTCGGTACATAGTTATCAACAGAAAGAACGATGCCATTGTTTGCACATTTTAAAGAAAGTTCTCTCACAAACTGGATATAGGAATCTCCAACTTTTTCTGCATTTAAGGATTCAAAATCCAGATTGATTCCATCCAGATTGTATTGAATAGCCGCAGAGATCAATTGATTTACCAGATTCTGTCGGGTGGAGGTATGGCTGAGAACATAGGCAGTGTCTACTTCCTGGTTCTCCAGATTGTTAACCAGAGCCCATACTTCAACATTATGATTATGACAGTAATTTACATAAGAAGAATCGGCAAAGCTAACAAGATTTCCTTCATTATCATTCAGATAGAACCAAGTAGGAGAAAGAACATTGATTCCCTTGGAACTCTCTAAGATAGATGCTGCTTCCGTAGAGCCAACCTGAGAAAATACTTGGTGCCATGCAAGAGAGATCTCATAGTCTTTTTTAATATGAGTAAATTCTTCTTCGACATAATCACTTTCTACGGTAACATAGGAAGTCTTACCAAGACTCTTAGAAGTGATATATCCCAGCAATCCGTCCTGAGTCATAACTTTGGTCCATTTTTCATCTCTGGATAAGACAAAAACTTCAGAATTTTTTTCTACATCTGCAACGATAGGAGACTTGATTCCTCCCAATACACGTATCTCAGTATTCTTTTTCACAGTAGCGGTCTCATAATCCTGATAGATATTCGTGATCAAGATTCTGGAAGGAGATTCTTCGTAACTGTATAGGAAGTCAGAGTACATTTTAGCAAAATCAATGTTTACCCAGGCTGAATCAGAAGTGGCTTTTACGATCACGGAGTCAAAATTGACTGAATCCCGATTTACAAGATAGCTGCTACTATCTGCCTCAACAGTGATTAAATCTTTGGCAGTTGTATATAATAAAATATTTTCATTGCTGTCCCAGTAGAAACGAGAATTTAATGAATCCTGCAAAAAGTGGAAATCTAAGTAGAGTTTACCATCAATGATCTTGGCATTGGACTCAGAGAGTTCCTGATTTAAGATGATGGCGGCTTGGTCTTCCTCCGTCACATTGTAATATTCAGAGAGATCCTGACGTTCTTTTCCGGGTGTGTATTTCTCTATTAAAGCAGATACACCGATAAAAGCTATAATAACGAGTATTAAAGCAATAACAACAAGAACTGGAATAACTTTTTTCTTCATAAGTACCCCTTTCACTTTTTCTAGATATAATTATAAGAAATTATATCATTGTATGATACTACTTTCAAATAGAAAAAGACCGCTTTCCCATAAAAGCAGTCTTTTCCATAGTCTTTTTTTCACGCAAGGATTAGAAAACATTGAACTCAACACGGTACTTGAGTTTTATTCCCATATGTATTTTTTTATAAATAGAAAAGTTTTCTTGATACCTAAAACTAAATACAGTTCTCATATATTTAAATTGATGTGTTCCATAAGATCGTTCCAAGAAGTTATTTCACAAAACAATCTTATAAGATTATTTTACAGGATTACTTGTTTAAATTATCATCTCCTTCCTTGTCAAAAGGCTTATGTAAGCCAAACCAGAAAAATTTCATAGTCATACTGGCTAAACTCGATCAGTATCTGATCATTTTTTGTTGTTGTCATAAGCAAAACCTCGATTGATATTTGTGGTATCGTATGAACACTTGGCGAGATGATCTCGAGCCTAGTGAGAATACATACCCTTTGTGGTATAGTGTTTTCCTGCCAGTAGTCTTTCAAAAAAAGGCCAGTCTTCTGGAGTTAATCGAAACGGTTCCGGAAGGAAAGGGAAACAACGGACGTCGGGAAAGAGTTTTTTAGGAAAAACTGCCAGATGTTCTTTTATCCCCTGATTTGCAAGAAAAATCACTTTTTCCTGATTTATCTTATTATGATCAGGCAGTTTTTTTTGAAACTCTCTGAAATTCTGCATTTGCCAGGGGGAAAGACTGCACATGATAAGACACAGATCACTGCGCCAAAAAGTTGAAATGGTGTTGGGATTCCAAGCACCCATATCCAGAATGAAATAAGAAAAGTGAAAACTGAAAATAGTCTCAAGATTTCTCATTGTAACAGAGGGGTACATGGCAATTCCACAATAAGAAAATGGTTTTTGTTCCTTTTTGTTGGATAAACAGGCAATTTCATCTGTACCATTTAATTCAATATAGGCAACTTTTTCACCCAATTTATTATTAATATAATTGGAAAGTGCCAGCGCGCAGGTAGTTGTTCCTATGTGGCGATTCGTTCCACAGATAGCAATTACAGTTGGTGACGTTTTTTTACTCTTTTGAAAAATGATCGTTTCCTTCCTTTCTGATTAAGTAATTGCAGCGTAAAAGCAGTTTTCTCCGGTGTAACAAGAAAAGCGTCTTTATCCGGCGAAAAAAGAATAGTAGGAGAACCGGATATTTTCGTAAAGAATCTAGCATTATCCCGAAAACCGGAGTTACATACCAATTGTAAAGGCACAGAATACGAAGTCAGAAGATTCCTCTGTTGGATTGCATTGTTTCTGTTCCAAAGTCCGCCGGGACAGACCAAAAGGATCAGATCACAGGAAGAAAGGCAAGGATGATTGGCGTCTTGGCCAAGATCCAAGACCTGGATAGAATCCTTGGGACAGGAAAATTCAATGCCAGGGCCGTATTTTGGAAAACCTTTAAAATTTTTGTAATAAATAGCACCGTCCGGCTGCATACCAGGCTTTATAAAGGGAAGCATAGTTCTTAGATGATCAGAAGGATTTTCTTCCCGATAATAAGCATCTATACCTAGAGAATTCATAGTAGAAACTAGTGAGATCGCAATGTGAGTAGTTCCACAACCGAAAGAAGCTCCAACAACTGCAATTTTTTTTACAAGATGAGATGGGTTATTGATCATAAATTCCTGTTGCAAAGCAATCCTAAGATCTTCTACCGTTTCAAAACGAAGTTTAGGATCCTCTGCGGTTGATTTTTGGAAAATTTGTTTGACATTCTGGGAAAGTGGTTCATTGACATACTGAGAAATGAATTCCATGATCTTGCCGATGCTGTAAACATCAGATGTGACAGAAAGCTGCCCGCCCTTAAAACATTCCGGTGCAGTAAAATCAAGATTCCCAAAATGAAGGAAGTTATTTCCGGAATTGGAAACATAAGAAGACGCCCCAAAATCGATTAATTTTATCTGAAATCCGCATACTATAATGTGTTCGGGCTTAAGATCCTGATAAATAACAGGTGTACCCGGTCGAGTATGGAGATAGACAAAAATGTCACAGATCTGTCTGCAAAATGTATAAAACAGATTCCTGGAAATAAACTTTTGATGAAGCAGAAAAACTTCTAAAGATTCTCCCTGGATATATTCTTCCACCAGATAGAAATAATCATCATCCTCTTCGATATCGTAAATAATGGGAATTCCCGGATGACGCAAAGCCTTCAAAAGTTGTGCTTCGTAAACAATATTAAGACATGTGCTTGAAGTTTTGGGGATAACTTTTATGGCACGATCTGCCTCTAAAGATATGTGTCTGGCTAAATATACCTGACTACTGGCTCCTTTTCCAAGGGGCTTGATGATCTGGTATTTTCCAGACAAAATGAAATTGTGCGTAGTTACCATGTGCTCCTTGTAACCGCGACTCATCTTGTGAGAAAATTTATAGCACAGAATTTTTAGGATTGCAAGAGGAAATTTGAAAATTTTTCAAATAAATTTTTTGGAGACGGCAAAGAGAAAGTCTAGAAAGTGGCTTTTTTGCTGGGAAAACATGGGTTTAGAAAGAATTAGATTTTTATAAATTTTTAATGACTTGTCATACTTTACAGCAGTATAGCATTTGATTATAATAAACTTACAGTTTACACAAATTTTCAAGATAAGGATGTGAAAAAATGAAAATTGAAAAAGTAAACGAGAACCAGATCCGCTGCACTCTGACCAAGGGAGATCTTGCAGATCGGCAGATCAAGTTAAGCGAGCTTGCCTATGGCTCTGAGAAAGCCAAAGAGCTTTTTCGGGATATGATCCAGCAGGCAAATTATGAATTTGGATTTGAAGCAAATGATATTCCTCTAATGGTGGAGGCAATTCCTCTCTCATCAGAATCAATTATATTAGTTATCACGAAAGTAGAGTATCCAGAGGAACTGGATACGAGATTCTCCAGATTTACAGACCCAGATGAAGAAGATATGAATCCGGAGCAAGCTTCTGGGATGGATCTGCTTTCCAGTCAGGGAGCAGATGATATCTTAGGGCTTTTCCGACAGATGCAGAAAGAAAAGACTGCGAAAGAGGCGGCAGAATCAGAGACTGCCACAGAGACAAAGCCAAAGCATGAGAAAGAAATTCAGCCAACAGTACCTTCCGACGTGGTTCGGATGTATGAATTTCCAACCATGGAATCTGTTGAAAAACTGGGAAAAGTGCTGGGAGATTATTACAGAGGAGATAATACGCTCTACAAGAGTGATCAATCTCGGACATATGAGTTGATCCTTCATAAGAGCGGCCATACTCCGGAAGAATTTAATAAGATTTGTAATATAATTGCAGAATATGCCAGCCAGCGGAAATATACTTCTGCTATGGAGGCACATTTTGCAGAGCATGGGAAAGTTCTCATCAAGAACAATGCTCTTCAAATCCTTTCATCGCTATAAGAAAACCGTGTCCAAAGTGGGCACGGTTTTTAATATTTTTAGCATTTCAATTAAGCTAAATCATGCTCTAAAAAGTCATTGATATCATTAACCAGATCATCTGGATCAATGCCATGGACCATAGCAGCTTCAGCGATTGTCTCCATCTGAGAAGATGGGCAGCCAAGGCAGTGCATACCGATGTTTAAAAGCATAGGTGCAATGTTAGCGTCAATCTGAAGAAGTTCGCCAATCATAGTCTCTTTTGTTACTTTAGCCATGGGGTACAACCTCCTTATTAATTTCATTGATATAAAACTATTATAATACCATTCCCCTTTAATTGCAAATTATACTTGCAGATGTTAAGGAAAAGTGGAAAAAAACCGATATATCAGGTAGATCATTTGACAGGGAATGTCAAATAACCAGCAAGGATGCGGGAACAGGAAGGAATAAAACATGAGAATTAACAAAAATATGTCAGCTATTACTGCAAATAAACAGCTTCTTCGCACAGAGAAACGTCTTGCTGCTTCTGTAGAGCGTTTATCCAGTGGTCTTAAGATCAATAAAGCCGGGGATAATCCGGCAGGTATGGCGATTTCCAATAAAATGAAAGCTCAGATCGACGCCCTCGACCAGGCAGAGACCAATGCTTCTGATGGAGTTTGTGTACTCCAGATTGCAGACGGAGCTTTGAATGAAGTAACCAGTATGTTGCAGAGAATGAGAGAATTAGCAGTTCAGGCAGCAAACGGAACTAACGAATACGAGGAACGTGAGAGTATTCAGAAGGAGATCGATCAGTTAGTAGCAGAAGTAGATCGTATCTCAAAAGACACTGAATACAATACTAAGACTCTCTTAGATGGATCTTCTGATGTACGTGTATACGCAGAAGGAATTTCCAGAGAATATGTTTCTAATTCTGTGCTTGAAGATACTTATCAGCTTGAAGTGGCAGCAACTGCAGAGAAGGCAGAGGTAGAGATCCAGTATCCGGCCGGAGCTGCAGGAACTATTGACATTAATGGAAGCATTATGCAGGTTTCCGCTGGTTTAAGTGAAGAGGATTTCTTTGCAGCTTTAAGAGAGCATGCAGAAAAAGCAGATGCGGATTTGAGTAATGAGGATGGAGAACTCAAAATACTTTCTTCCCGCTATGGTTCTGATGCAGGAGTTTCTGTAAAGATCTCTAAAGACCTGGCAGAGGTAATGGGTCTTACGGACTTAGATGGAGTGACTTTCAACGAAGAGACCGGAGATTACGAATATTATACAGAGGGAAAAGATGCTGTTGTGAATTTCCCTGATCCAAGAACAGATTCTGGATTTTCAGATACTGCTACTATTGAAGCAGACGGAAACCGAATCGCAGTTACAGACAAAGATGGATTTTCTATGGAATTCCTTCTGGATTCTGACTATGATACAGATCAGCCATTGGAGATCGAGGTTACAGATATTGGACCTATGACTATTCAGATCGGTGCAAACCAGTATCAGAGTATTGAAGTAAGAATTCCGGAACTTTCCAAGGAAAGTATGTATTTAGATACCATCGATGTAAAGCCGGTAGGAGGCGCAGATCGGGCAATGGTAACTTTAGATGAGGCAATTGCGAAATTAACTTCTGTTCGTTCCGGAATCGGTGCGTACCAGAATCGTTTAGAGTATGCTACCAACAGTTTGGCAGAGACAGAAGAGAACATGACAGCTGCTTATTCTAACATTATGGATACTGATATGGCATCTGAAATGACAGAATATACTCAGCAGAATGTCTTAGATCAGGCGGCAATTTCTGTACTGTCTCAGGCAAATGATATGCCACAGCAGATTCTTTCACTTCTTCAGTAACAAGGAGGCTGTCCATGGATAAAGAGTTGATGCATGCTTTTACCAGAAGACTTAGTCAGTGCAACAAAGGTGAAATGATCGTGATCACTTACGAGATCTGTTTTGCTTATTTAGAGGATGCAAAACAGGGCTATAAGACAGAAGAACACGGAGATTTTAAACAGGGGATCTTAAGAGCTCAGAGAGTCCTTCGGGAATTAATGGGTTCTTTGGATTTCAAATATCCAATAGCAGGGAATCTGTATCAATTATACCGTTACTGCAATATGCAGTTATCAGAGACTCTGTTCAAAAATTCCCTTTCCGGGGTAGAAGAAGCAGAAAAGGTCCTGAGACCTCTGTATAGCAGCTTTGTGGAGGCGGCCAAACAGGATACATCAGAACCTTTAATGCAGAATATCCAGCAGGTTTATGCTGGAATGACCTATGGAAAAGGAGAGTTAACAGAAAATTATCTGGAAAACGATGTTCACAGAGGATTCTTAGTTTGAGAATCCTCTATTTGTTTTACGCAGTTGAGCAGGAATTTGTAGCGCATCTGCACGGCTTTTGCCTGATAAATATAGTAATCGATCAAATCTGGTTCTACCACATTTTGCAGATTTGTGTATACGGATCGTAATTCTAATTGGGTTTTTTGCAGATCATTGATCAGGCATAAGTACCCATCTTGTGTGTCAAATGTTTCTTTTGATTTTTTCAAATCTCCACCTACTTTCCCTGAAACTCCTTGTTAATACAAGTATAAGCAAAAAAAGGAATTCTATACAAAAATTACCCTGTTTCTTCTATTGTCATTTTTAACAAAGTTATCTTTTGACAGGTAAAAAGTCAGGAAAATCAAGGGTTTCCAGTCTTTTTACAAAGATTGGGAATATGAAATTTGTAACTGTTTCACAAAAAGAGTTTTTTTGAAAAAAAGCTATTTACTTTTAAAAATCGCCTTGCTATAATTCGATTCACAAAAGAGGTGATGCAAACTTGGATGTAGCGAAGATTACATCAGTTCTGGTATTGCTGGGAATCTTAATTTTGGCAGTAGCAGAAGATTTTGTCCGCATGAAGATCAGTAACCGGCTGATTCTTGTAGGACTTGTGGCAGCATTGATTTTTCAAATCTATTCTGGAGGAATCATAGCTGTAGTTTCTTATCTGAGAAACATATCCTTTCCGGTTGTCATATTATATCTTTTATTTCTGGCGGGTATTATTGGAGCTGGAGATATCAAATTATTTTCCGTAATAGGTGGATTTTTAAATTTCACAGAACTTGTACAGTGTATGTTATTTGCTTTTATAGCAGGTGGTCTGATCTGTGCAGGAAAGCTTGTATTCAGCAAAACAGGGAAAGAGCAGTTGATTGGGGGCTTCTGTTATCTGAGAGGATTGCTGACTGGGAATTTTGTACCCTATGATAGGCAGATCTGGCAGGGAAAAAATCTGATACACTTTTCACTGCCCATTGCAATTGGCTATCTGGTAGTTCTGGGAAATAGTTTCCTGTAGGAAGAAAGGAGTATCATGGGAAAAACAAAACTGGTGGTGTATATGGAGGATCGGGAGTACCGAAACCGTTTTACCAGCTGTCTTTTGCAGTTTTATGGAAAAAATATGGAACTTCACATTTTTGAGGAGCCAAATGAAGTGAAGAATCAGGATCTAAAAGAGGCAGATTGTATTATTTTGGAGGGAGAAAAGGATGGAATCATAAATTTCTTTCAGGAATTCTCTAAGATAGATTCTTTTTGGAACCGGAAAATCTTGTATTTGCAGGAGGAAGATGAGCAAGGGGAAGAGTTATCCTTAGAACAGGATTTTCCAGAGGTTGTATTTGTGGATAAGTACAAAAATATTAACGAAATTGTGGATTATATTCGCAAAATCCATCCTTCTGAGGTGAGATTATCCTCAAAAGAAGCAGGAGATAGTTCGGCAAGACTAATTGGAATTTATTCTTTGTCTGATTGCGGTAGGCAGCTTCCCTTTGCAATAACGTTAGGCAGCATGCTTTCAGAAAAAGAGAAGGTACTTCTTATCGATCTTCAGGAGAATAGTGGAATCCGTGAATACTGTGGTGATAATTGGGAGATGGGGTTGGAAGAATTGGTGGTCATGGCAGGCGAATCAGGCAAGACCTTTGGGGATATCAACCGTTGTATTGGGCATATAGAGCGGATGGATTATATTTATCCTGCCAGAAATTGTGAAAGTTTGTGTCAGATTGAGGCAGAAAATTATCAGAAAGTGTTGAATGTGCTCTTGAACAGACTTTCTTATGATGTGGTCATTCTTAATCTGGGAAGCAGATTTCAGGGATTTTGTCAGATGTTAGCATCTTGCAGTAAAGTTTATCTTCTGGAAGGAAAGACCTCCATGAATCAATGGCGGAAACGGGAATTTCTGGAGGAACTAGATGAGAAAGGATACGGAAAAAAACAATCTATTTTGCAAAGTGTGGAACTTCCGTCTGTTATCGGCGGTGTCGGAGCTACTTGTCAGCTACTTGTCGAACAGTGGAAATGGAGTCCATTTGGAGATATAGTTCGAAGTTTATGCCAGAAAGCGGTATGCTATGGATAATTTATTTGAAATGATCCGAAAACAGGTCATGGAGAAGATGGATTATTCCAGAGAGTTGACCGACGAAGAGATTGAAGAACTTATTTTGCAGGAGATTGCTCTATCCACAAAGGAGCTACACCTAAGTGTCAAAGAAAAGCGGCAACTACATAAACAGGTCTTTCACTCTTTAAGAAAGTTGGATATTCTTCAAGAATTAGTAGATGATACTCAAATAACTGAGATTATGGTAAATGGTCCTAAGCATATCTTCTATGAGAAAAACGGTGTGATCTATCGATCACCTTTAGAATTTTCCTCAGAAGAAAAGATGCAGGATGTAATTCAGCAGATTGTCGCTCGCCATAACCGAGTAGTAAATCAATCATCACCGATTGTTGATACCCGTTTGGAGGATGGTTCTAGAGTTAATATTGTGCTGTCTCCAATCTCAATTGACGGATCTGCGATCTCTATCCGAAAATTTCCCAAAGAGCCTATCTATATGGAGGAATTAGTCAAAAAAGACTCTATTTCTTCGGAAGCAGCAGAAGTTTTAAAAATTCTAATAGAGTCTCGATACAGTTTGTTTATTTCAGGGGGAACAAGTTCCGGAAAAACAACATTTCTAAATGCACTTTCTCAATTTATCCCAAAAGATGAAAGGATTATTACAATTGAAGATTCAGCGGAATTGCAGATAAAAGGAATTCCTAACCTGGTACGCTTAGAGACCAGAAATGCCAATGCGGAGGGGCAAAAAGCTATCCGGATCAGAGAGTTGATCCATTCAGCTCTCCGAATGAGACCGGACAGAATCATTGTAGGGGAGTGTCGTGGAGCAGAAGCCTTCGATATGTTGCAGGCAATGAATACCGGACATGATGGTTCTCTGTCTACCGGACATGCTAATTCCTGTAAAGACATGATAAACCGCTTAGAAATGATGGTACTTATGGGAATGGATCTCCCCATAGCAGCAATTCGCCAGCAGATAGCCTCTGGAATTGATATTATTGTTCATTTGGGCAGATTGAAGGATAAAAGCAGAAAAGTATTAGATATTGTTGAACTGGAAGGTATCAGTAATGGAGAGATCCAATTGAACCCGTTGTTTCATCGGGAGCCTTTCGGGGGAGAATTGCAGGAAGTAGGAAAGCTCAAACATACATGGAAGCTGCAGTCAGCAGGTTTTAGGCCGGAGGATTTATATGGATTATAGCAAGTATATATTGAGTTTACGGGAAAAAGCAAAATTATTTACTGTGAGCATAGGGATCTGTGCATTAGTTTCTTGGCTATTTTTCGATCATTGGTTTGGTCTTTTGGTTTTTCCGATTGTTTTTGGTGTTGTCTGTATAAGAGAGACTGGCCGAAAGAAAAAAGAGCGGATGATGGAATTGGAAGATCAGTTTCAAAATGCGATCCAATCGGTAAGTGGTGGGCTATTGGCAGGATATTCGATGGAAAATGCCTGGAAGGAAGCCTATAAAGAAATGATCCTTCTTTATGGAGAGAACTCCTATATTTGCAGGGAATTAAAAGAGATCAATCATCAGGCTGCCTTAAATGTCCCAATTGAAGTAATGGTAGAAGACTTGGGAAAACGATCCGGAGTAGAGGATATTGAAAATTTTGCACAGATATTCCGCTTTGCAAAGCGAGGAGGTGGTAATTTTGTAAAGATCATACATACGACTGTGGTGCATATGCAGGAGAAAACAGAGGTAAGACAAGATATAGAGGTACTTGTTGCATCGAAAAAATTGGAACAGAACATTATGAATCTAATGCCTCTGGGAATACTTGCTTACCTGAAAATTTCATCTGGAGATTTTTTGTCTGCAATCTATGGAAATGCCTTTGGGGTCTGTTTTATGAGTATCTGTCTTGGTATTTATGTAGGGGCACTTATTTTAGCAGAGAAGATTTTAAAGATCGAGGTGTAAGTCATGAAGAAAAAAGGTTTGATCTTTCTTTTTCTGGTAATGATTGCGGTAGCAGTAGTCATGGATATCCGGGAAAGTGGTAAAGAAACTTTTACGGCTGTAGAAAGGCTGGAACCGGGACAGGGCGACAAAGAACTGGAACTTATGCTAGATGCCGGAGAAATTCTGGAAGATTACAGTTATTTCTTGAATGTAGAAGAACAGAAGCTATCAAAGACCCAGGCTGAGGAATATTTTTCTTTGGCAAAAGAAGAGATTGAGGAAACGTTTTGCGGAGAGAACATTTCAAATGAATATATTACATTCAATGTTCAGATGAAAGAGTCTTATCAGAATGGAATCGTAACGGCTCAGTGGGTTCTTGACAATTATGACGTCGTTGATTGGGAAGGAAAAATTATAGAGGGGGCTCTTGTTTCGGAAGGTACGCTGGTAAATGCCCAAGTGGAATTAACTTGTGGGGCATACTCAGAGCTATATTCCTTTGGTTTTGTAGTATATCCAGCAGATAAAACACCCCAGGAGGAGCTTCTATCTAAGATTCAGGAGACATTCAACTCTCAAATGGAGGAAGAAGGAGATGATGTAATTGAACTTCCTCAGGAAGTTGACGGGATTCCTCTGTCCTGGAAGGTAGAAAAGCCTCATTATGCGTTGAAAGTATTGTTCTTTGGAATTGTGATCGCGGCTCTACTGAATCTATCGAAGAGAGAAAAAGCGCGCAAAGAGGAAGAACAGCGGAAAATGCAAATGGAATTAGAATATCCTGAAATCGTTAGCAAAATGCTGATCTTACTGGGGTCTGGAATGTCAATTTCGCAAATGTGGAATAGAATATCCGCGCAGTATAGCGATAAGCGGGCAAAAAATCATCTTAAAGAAAGCCCTGCCTACGAAGAAATCTTAAGGACATGGAGAGAAATGGAGGACGGCGAGAGTGAACGTATTGCCATCGAAAAATTCGGCAAAAGGACAGGGATTCGGTGTTATAACAGGTTAAGTCAGTTGCTGATTCAAAATATGGAGAAAGGAGTACAGGGAATTTATGGGCAATTAGAACAAGAAGCCGAGAATGCTTTTAGAGAAAGAAAGCAGACGGCTATAAAAATGGGCGAAGAAGCGGGCACAAAACTGTTACTTCCAATGATCATTATGTTGGGAGTTGTGATGGCAATAATTATCGTGCCAGCATTTCTTGAATTTTAAAGAGAAGGAGGAGAAATTATGTTAGGATTTAAGAAATTTATTATGGAAGAGGATGCAATTGGAGTAGTAGAAATGATTCTTATTCTGGTGGTTTTGATAGGCTTGGTTCTTATTTTCAAGAATCAGTTAACAAGTCTGGTAAATAGTATCTTTAAAAATATCACAAAAAAGGCAGGTACAGTATAGAAAATGAGAAAAGGGAGTATTACCATTTTTGCATCACTTTCACTTATGTTAGTGGCTTCCGTGCTTTTAGTATTGGCAGAAGGAGCGCGAGTCAGAAGCGGCGAAGTGTTAGCAGAACAGAATACAGAAGCAGTAGTGGAGTCCCTTTTTTCACAATATGAGATTCCTTTATGGGAGAATTACCATCTTCTTGCCCGGTACATACCGGTGCAGGAAGGGAATCTCGCCCTTTCCGGATTGGAGATAGAAGGGGAGCAGCTTACTCAGGCCAATGCAAATCCTGAAGGAACTCTATTTTGGAAGAATCATTTTATGCGCATGGAACAGACTCAAATGGTTTTTTCTTCCTACACGCTCTTAACGGATGACAATGGAAAGGCATTTCAGGCAGCTGTTTCTTCCTATTTAAAGGAGAATCTTTTGACAAGCCTTCTGGAGCAACCGGATAGCGCGTTTCAAGAATTATTGCAGAAGGATTCAGATAATAAAGATTCAAATAATAAGGATTCCAGTGAAATAGGCACGAATAGTTTGGATTCCATCGATAAAGCATTAGATTCCATTGAAGAAGAGAAAAAGAAAGCGCAGGAAGAGAATTCGAGTGAAAATACCAGTGGCGGAAGTGGTACAAGTTTTGGGGAAGGGAGTAGCCAGAAGAAAAAGGTCAAGGAAAATCCGTTGGAAGTGGTCAAAGAATTTCAGTCAAAAGGAATTTTGTCCTTGGTCATGGAGGATACAAGTAAACTTTCTGATGAGAATATTGATTTAAATTCTGCAGTTTCTGGTAGAACCTTGAATCAGGGAATTAATCCTACACAGTATGAGAGCCGCTGGTATGATCCGGTTCTTATGCAGCAGTATTATAAGATGGTGTTTTCGGATTTTATGTCTGAGGAAGAAGGGAAAAGTCTCTCGTATGAGATGGAATACCTTTTATGCGGAAAAGAAAGTGATGTGGAGAACTTGAAGGCTGTTGTGTATCGGCTCTTAGCGGTGCGGGAAGTAGCTAATCTTGTGACATTAGCAACAGATTCCGCAAGACAGAGTGAGGCACTTACTATTGCTACAGCTATAGGTGGTTTTACAGGAAATCCAGCCGTAATTGAGGTAGTTAGAGTTGGAATTTTAGCGGCATGGGCTTTTGTAGAGAGTATATTGGATATTCGGTCTTTATTACAGGGTGAAAAAATCCCGCTTATAAAAAGTCAGGATCAATGGACCAGCGATATTTGGGGGCTATCTAATAGCACAGGTAATTATGCTAAAGCTAAGAAATGTTCTACGGGGTTAAGTTACAGTCAATATCTGCAAAATTTGTTGTATCTACAGAACTCGGCAACTACTGCATATAGGGCAATGGATCTACAGGAAATGGCGATTCGTCAAATGGAAGGCTACGAGGATTTTAGAATGGATCAGGCAATTATCGCCATGGAAGTAGAAATGGGATATGAAATAGAGCCTATGTTTCTTACTAACGTTACCATTGGAAATGTGTCTCTACAACCATTTTCCTTGCAGACAAGTTGTAAATATTCTTATTTAAAGGCAGGTGTATAAGGGTGTCTCATAGTAATCGGTCGATACTACGTTTTCGTAGTCTTAAATCTCTCCCCATAGGCATGCGTCAATCCCAAATAATATCCATTACGAATGAGACACCCCTATGCACCTGCAAGGAAGTCACAAGTCGTAGGAAAAGAAGTTGGGAGAAAATTTCGGATCGCGGGAAAAGAAGTTGGAGAAAAGCTTCTTATACATTAGAAGCAGTAGTTGTATTTCCTTTAGTAGCAGTATTTTTGGTTATGATCTTATTTCTGTTTCGGGTAATTCAAGTGGAGCGGGATATTCAGGTTGCCTTGTATCAGACAGGAAGAAAGGTGGCCGTGCAGCAATCTTTGGGTTATGGAGAAGTAGCAGAGTTTGCATTAGCACAGTACTATTTTCAGCAGGAGATTAAGGAGAATGAGTATATCCAGGATTATGTCAAGGGTCAGAATTTAGGGATTGTACTTTTATGTGATCGGGAGGAAACAGAATACATTCATTTAAAAGCTAGTTACACCGTAGAGTTTCCAATCAGTCTATTCTCCTGGGATGGTCTTTCCATGACTGCACAGTGCAAACAGCATTATTGGAATGGAAGGAAAATCTCAGAGGAAGAAGGAGAAGAGTACGTATATATCACGCCGGAAGGAGAGGTATATCATTTAACAGATCAATGCAGTTATCTTGATCTATCCATATATAGGACGGAAATAGAGGAAATATCGGTCTTAAGAAACCTTTATGGACAGAAATACTACTCTTGTGAGCGTTGCGCGGATAAAAATGAAAATGCAGAATTTGTGTATGTGACATATTACGGGACAGCCTATCACACCAGTTTAGACTGTTCTGCGCTGAAAAGAACTGTGCAAAAAGTTCTAAAATCAGAAGTATCAGATAGACGAATTTGCTCAAAATGTGGCAAAAATGCTCATTAAAAAGTAGTGAAAAATAGTTAAAAGGAGAATTAACAATTGGGAGAAAGCACGATAATATACTCGGTTATGAATATTGTTCTATGGATAGGAATGGTTTGGAATGGAATATTGGATCTATGGAAAAAACGGATTTCGCTGATACCTGTGATCATTATGCTTTTAACAGGAATCTCTATTCGAATATGGCAAGGGGAAATAGGTGAGCCCTGGGTATGGTATGGATTTCTTCCAGGTATAATTTGCCTCCTTCTTTCTGTGTTATCTAAAGGGGAAATAGGTATAGGCGATGGATGGATGATTCTTGGAATGGGAGCATTAATAGACTATGAATTACTATTTGGAGCTTGTATTTTCGGAATGTTATTAGCAGCGGTAGTAGCAGGAATCTTATTTATAGGATTTCATAAGAATCGAAAATATAGTATTCCGTTCGTTCCATTTCTGGTGGCAGGATATATATGTGGGAGGTGTTTGCTATAAGTCAACGGGGAAGTCTTACTGTGGAGGCGGCGCTATTGTTGCCTTTTCTTCTTCTCATGTTATCAGGAACAGTTGGTTTGGGAATAGATCTTTATCAAGAAACATTGGAAGAGGCGGAAGAGATGAATACAGAAGAATATTGGGCTGTGGAAGATTTTTACAAATACCAGGTAATAAAGGAGGTTGTAGGAAATGACTCGTGAAGTTTTATATGAGAGAAATGTAACGGGGAGTTACATGAAAGTGCCAATGACATCAGGGGAATCGTTAGACGAAAAGATTTTGTTGAGAAAGAACTTGCCGGGATTATTAGCGGTGGAGAAGATTTTTGTAAATCAAGGAGCTTGGTATTGGTATAACATTTCTGGTAAACAGTCCTTGGATCATTATTGTAGGGTAAAAGCCTTAGAAGGAGAGTTGTTTGAGAGGATCGTTATTAGTATCTGTCGTGAAATTGAAGTTATGAAACAAAGCTATATGTCTCCTAGCTGTCTGGTGCTAGATAGTGAATACATATTTATTTCTAATCAGACAGGGGAAATAGCATTTATGGCATATCCTGGAGAATCGCAGCCAATAGAAAAGGCGTTGCAGATGCTAGTAGAGTACCTTTTGACAAAGATTGACCATAAGGACGTGGAGGCAGTAAGGAAAGCCTACGGAATCTATGAAAAAACGTTAGATGAGGCATATACCTTAGAAGAAATAAGAGACAGTCTCATTCCGAAAAAGGAGGAGGAAGATTATGAAATCCATGAGGAAAATGATTGCGAACCAGAAACGGGTGAATCAGAAGTTCAACAACAAAAAGTTCAGCAACAGAAAGTTCAACAGCAGAA